>LYOS01000001.1:300000-491986 GCA_001766815.1 Candidatus Syntrophoarchaeum caldarius | reverse complement strand
AGGAGGACCACCGAATTGCCTGGAGAACGATGCAGAACCGGACGAGGAGAGAGATTCTCGCGTTTGTGGTGGGTGGAAAAAGCATCGAGGAGATAAAAGAGCATTTCAATCTCGGTGACGCAGAGGTGAAGCTTCACCTTGATATGCTTGAAAACGCACTTTACGTTGAGAGTGTGAAAAAGGGGGATGAGATTTATTATTATCCCACACCAAGAGGTGAGGAATACCTTGAAAACGTTGAAAAACGAGAGGAGAAGGGATCGTGATGGAAGAATATATAGCTAGAAGATTAAAAGGCCTTGAAGTAGGCGAAGAGGAAAGAGAATGGCTTGAAAGGGCCGTTGACTTTCATGGACATCTCTGTGGTGGGCTTATAATCGGTGTCAGGATGGGACTTCTCGGGTTAAAGGAGCTTGGTGTCAGGCGTGCAAAAGGAGAGGAGCTTCTTGCAATCGTTGAGAATGATACCTGTGCTGCAGATGGGATCCAGGTTGTAACAGGATGTACATTCGGGAAGGGCAACTTCATATTCAGAGACTGGGGGAAGATGGCAGCAACTTTCTATGATAGAAATAAGAAGAGGGGAGTAAGGATTTCAATCTCCCCCGAGGCCCTTGAGAAGATGCGCGAGTTCAGAGAGATGATCCATAAGCTCTTGAAGGAGAAGGGGAATCTCCCATTTGAGGAGGTATTTGAGGAGGTTAGAAGGGAACTATCAGGCTCCAATCTTGAGAAAAAGATGGAGAAGACGCTCCTTGAGATGGAAGATGATAAGCTCTTTGATGTAAGGGAGGTAGAGATCGAGGCGCCTGCTAAGGCTCGTATGTTCGCATCTGTCATATGCGAGGAATGTGGCGAGGCGGTTATGGAGCCAAGGGCAAGATTGAAGCTTGGGAAGATTGTGTGTATCCCGTGTCTGGAGGGTTGAAGATGGGATTGATAGAAGATATCGATAAGATTGTGGGCTCACTCGGGATAGAGAGGGAACCTGTGGGGGTTAAGTACACGGATGAGGATCCCCCTGCCGGGGTTGAGGAGAGGAAGCACACGGTTTGCGGTGGGATACTCGAGGCTTCGGATGGGGAGATCATCGAACTATCAGAAGATAAATGCGCCTGCTTTGGTGGAAAGAAGCATCTTGGTCTTACCGAGAAAGGTAAAACCCCGTGGAAGATGCTTGTTGAAGGGGAAAAGCTATGGTTTGATCTTAAAACAGCAATTAGATCCGGTACTGAGACTGAGAGGATAGCAAAGCCACCTGTTGGCCTATCAAAGAAGGTGTTCCTCTATCCTGTCAGAAAAGATCTATTCCAGCCTGATATAGTCCTATTTCTTATAAACGCAGAGCAGGCATCAAGGTTAATCACATTAAATCAGTTCTGGGATGGTAAGACTCCATCTTTTGAGATGAGAGGGGCGATGTGCTGGAGCACAATAACCTATCCCCTTGTATCAGGGAACTTCAACCTCTCTGTTGGAGATATAACTGCAAGGAGGATGGAGGGCTGGGATCCTGATATCATGATCGCATCGATCCCCTCAGAGCGTATAAAGGGAATAGCAGATGCGATCGATCTTTCCACCGCGGGGCTGGCGAAACCGTCTGAGGAGTTTGAGAGGCTCACTGAGAGGATGAGATCGAGAAGATGAATGAGATCAAGAAAGTATCTCTTAATTCTACTATATTTTTCGGTATTTCTCGGGCCTTTTGGTGGGAATACCGTACTTGCTCTGATCCCGTCACTTGAGAGGTTCTTCAATGTGGATATCTCCTTTATAGCAGCATCCATCACGCTTTACATGATTCCATTTGCATTCTTTCAGATATTCTCAGGTGCACTCTCGGATATCTATGGGAGAAGGCGTACAATCCTCTTCGGGTTATTTACATTCTCCATTGCATCGCTATTCTGTGCCTCTTCAGATCGTATCTGGTTCTTTCTCACAGCAAGGGCGCTGCAGGGGCTTGGAAGTGCGTTCATATCCCCGACTGTCATGGCCATGATCGGTGATATCTTTCCCTACAGTGAGAGGGGAAGGATAATGGGGGGATATGGTGCATCGACAACAGCTGGAATCGCACTGGGTCCACTGGCTGGTGGATTTCTTGCTATGATCGACTGGAGGCTCGTTTTTGTGATGTTATCCATCTTCTCAGGACTTCTTGGATCCTCCTATCTCATATATCTCGATGAATCTGGTACCGAGGGTGAGTTGAGGGATCTGACAGGGAGAATAAGAGCGGTGATAGGGAGAAAAGAGTTTCTTCTTCTCTCTGTGATCGGAACCCTCGTCTTCTTCGGGAATATCGCAACGATGACGTTCCTCTCTGATACGCTGAAGGTCTCTGTAAGTGAAGATAAGATAGGCATTCTCCTCTCCACGTTTGGATTTCTCGGGATTGTGACAGCGCCGGTCGCAGGTTATCTTACAGATTTTATCGGGAGAAAAAAGACGTTGCTCACTGGATTGATGATCATGCTCGCTTCATTTTTGATATTTCTGCCTGTAAACTCCTATACATCCTTCTTCATTCCTATTGCTGTCATGGGTGCTGGAAGTACAACCGTCTTCACCTCGCTCAATACGATGGTTGTTGAGTGCGTACCAGGATCAAGAGGTGCTGCCTCCTCCATATACAACAGCTTCCGTTTTCTCGGATATGGACTGGCACCGCTTGCAACGCTACCGGTCTATCTCAGATTCGGGATTGACGGTATCGTTATATTATGCATGGGGCTTGTTATCGTGAATATCGTGATTGCGCATTTTTCTTTTAAGCGATATTTTATAAAAAGAAGAAAGGCTAACCACCAGTAACGATCAGGTGGCAGCTTTAAACGGTATACACGCAGCGAATAACTTTGCCGTCTTTGGTTTCCTCGTGAAGAGTTCTCTTGCCGTGAGTATCCCGACAAGTTTTCCGTCCTCTGTTACGAGTATCCTTCGCAACTGTTTGGTTCCAAATATCCTCGTTGCCTCATCGAGATCTGCATCTGCATCGATTGTAACGATATCGCTCGACATAGCATCCCTTACCTGGACCTTGCTCGCATCAAGATCTTTTGCCATCACTTTTATCGCCATATCTCTGCCGGTTATGATGCCTACCGGTTCATCATCTCTCGTTACAACAACGGCTCCTATCTGGTGCTCTTTGATGAGTCTGGCAGCCTTCTCAACCGTCTCATCCTCACTGCAGGTGATAACAGGCGAAGACATTATATCTTTGACCTTCATTCTTATCCCCCTTACAACCCTACAGTAACATCAGGTACTTTTTCCGCAAGCCTCATCATCCTCTCCCATTCCTCAGCAGCTGCTTCTGCAAATTTCTTTACAACCGCTTCTGCAATCCTCTTCTCGCCCATCAGTATGCCTGTGACGGTTATTATCCCAACGATCTTTCCTTTGTCCGTAACAAGAAGTCTGCGCAGACGTCTGCTACCCATAACCTTCGCTGCCTCCCTGACATCTGCATCTGCATCGATCGTGATAAGATAGGGCGTCATCACGTCTTTTACACGAACCTCGCTTGCCCGTTTCCCTTCTGCAATCACCTTTGCCGCAAGGTCTCGTCCTGTCACGATCCCAACTGGTTCACCGTAGCGGGTGACAACAACCGCCCCCACCCCGTGTTTATCGAGAAGCTCTGCGACCTTGTCGGTGGTAGCATCCTCGTCACACGTAACAATAGGTTTCCTCATAATATCTCGAACCTTTATTGTCCCACCTCCATATTTAATTATTAACTTTACACTATATAATATTTTTCCGTGAGGTTTATATCCAAAACTACAACAGTGTTTCCTGCAAAACTGGCTTCAGGCGTAAGATCTATGCCACCCAATTCTCAGATAACCTCACCAACAAGATAAACCCCTCTTGATTCAGTAACCTTCACCCTTGCACGCATGCCAGGTTCAACCCCCTCTCTGAGAAGTATGTACCTGTAAGCATCATCTCGCGTGACAACACCTCCTTTGGCGCCTCTCTCGGTTGCGATAACATCAAATACCCGACCAACGAGTTTCTGTTGCCTGTTAAGAGTCTCACGATAGACCTTGTTAAGTTTCCTTGATCTATCCTTCTTTATCTGTGCTGGAAGATCTTCCATCCTGGAGGCGGGCGTTGAAGGACGGGGTGAGAACCTTGTGATGTTGACCTTCTCAGGATGAACCCTCTTTAGAAGCTCGACCGATTGCTCAAAGTCCTCCTCACTCTCTCCTGGAAATCCCACGATAAAATCGGTTGAGAGTGTCATATCAGAAAATGCTGACCTGAATGCGTCCACGATTCGCTCAAACTCGGCAACGGTATATCCTCTCCCCATTGTAGCAAGAACAGGGTCTGAGCCAGATTGAACAGGAACATGGACGAACCTGAATATTTTATCACTCCTGAAGGCATCAATCAAATCATCAAGGATTGGAAGGAGCGTCTCCGGGTTCATCATGCCAACGCGCACCATAAAATCCCCGTCAATGGACGATATAGCATTCAGGAGATCCGCAAGATTTATATTACCAGTATCAGCTCCATACGCACTACAATCCTGTGATGTGAGTCTGATCTCACGCAATCCCATTCTTGAAAAATGTGCTATCGTGGAAATTATCTCATCAAGTTCTGCACTTACAAGCTCGCCCCTTGCATATTTAACGATACAGTAGGTACATGCTCCAGTACAGCCCTGTGCGATGTTGAGAACACCTATCACACCATTACGGATCTCTGGTGGAGGGAGAGCATCGATTGAAGACGGCGTCAGTGTCTCAAGGATACCATCGTTCTCTTCAATCAGATCCGGCTGGACAGCGACCATGCAGCCTGCGATAATCAGTTGCTTCCCATGATCCCGCATCTTCCTGATAAACTTCAGAACGTTCTGCTCTGTGCGCGCTGTTACTGTACAGGTGTTCACAACAACAGTATCTGCATCTTCCCACCGGTCGATCCACACACCACCCCTTCTCCTGAGGGATGCTGCGATCCGCATAGAATCACCTGCGTTTGCTGTACATCCGAATGTCTGAATGTAAAACCTCATTCTCTTACGCAGCTTTCAGACAACGGTTTGCAGGAATACAAAGTTTCCCGAAGAGAAATTTTGATAAAGTGAAGCATAGCCGTATCTCCGCTGTTATCGGAAGTCGTTAAAGAACTTATCATATTTCCTCTTTTATCCATAATTTTTCACCTTTTACCCAGTCTATAACCGTTTGTTTGTAATCACCCTTTATTCTGTATATGTAATCTCTTTCCACACGACTCCAAGAACTCTCTATAATATCCTCTTTTTTCAACGGTTTCCTTCTCATTTTCAGGCCTGCTCGTGCTCCAGCAATATCTTTACCAGTTATTTTTTTATCAATGCCTTCAGACGGCCTCCTTTTTGTGATTTCATTCATTAAGAAAGTTACCTGTTTACTTGTCGCTGGTTCTTTGTCAACCTGTACTAGAGCTGCTAAAAGTAGTCGTTGATATGGTGTTGTATCTTTTAAATAGGATAGGAGCTCAGTTTTAGTCCAGGGTTCTTCTTCTCCATCAGTAACTTCCCCTTCTATCTCTTCTTCAACTTGTTCCTCCACTGCTGTTGATTTTGTTGTGGCTACTTCTATTATGAGTCTAACTATATTTCCTATGTTAATGCTTTCAACAGGTAAAAGAAGATTTTGAACTTTTTCTATAGCTTGTCTCGCTCCTATTACTGGTTCCAATTCTTCCTTCAGGTTTATTATTTCCATTAGATCGTCGTAAAGAATTAAACGCATCCTATCTTTATATTTACTTCCAAGTATTTGTTCAATTAAAGGCTGAACGTTTCCTTTACCAATGACATACAACCCAAAGGCATTTTTATTATCTTCTTTTTTAGCAAGTTGATCAAGATAATCCCCAAGTTGACTCACACTACCAATAGGCCAGGTGCTTGTTTTTACCTCAAGAACGATGGTATCTCCGTTCTCTCTTTTCCAAATTCCGTCATAATTCTCTTCTCCAGATTTCCCGAGATATTTCCCATGTATGGTTTCAAATCCTAATCTTCTCCCTAAAGAAACAACCAAATCCTGGAATGCTCTATTATAAGGATCATGAGCACCAGAGCTTTTGTTTATACATTCATCCAACCACTTTTTTATTTGTTCAGAAGTCCATTTATCTTCTACTATAAACTCTCTAAATCTTTTTGCTTGCTCGGTATTGTCCTTCAGTTCTTTACCCAATAAGTTCAGTACATCTTTTATTTCTATCATTTTATCGCCTCTTTTTATGTTTCATGGCGATTTCAGACAACCCCATCCCTGCGAAGTTTATCGATCTTCGCATCGTCATAACCAAGCGCTTTAAGCACTTCATCGGTATGTTCTCCGATCATTGGGGGTGGTACCTCCCTGCGATCAGGCGTTTCTGAGAACTTGATGGGGAGTGCTATCTGCTTGAGTCTACCCTCTTTTGGATGATCCATCTCAAAGATCATATCCCGCTCGATGAAGTTCGGATCATTCAGTGATTCTTCAACAGCCAGAACAGGTGTGATGCAGGTATCCTTTTTCTCAAAGATCCTGATCCACTCATCCCGTGTTTTCTGGCTGAATACCTTCTGAAGCTCATCTTTAAGTGCTGCTTTCTCTTCTTCACTCAGATTAAAGCTGTGTTTCTCTATCAAATCCTCTCTTTCCATGCCTCTGCACATATCAGCCCAGAATTTATCTTCGATATTTCCAACAGCGATCCATTTTCCATCTTTTGTCTCATAGACGTTGTAATATGGTGCTTCTCCCCTTAATTCAAACTTCTCAGATTTTCCTGCCACATAGTCTCCGATGTTGGCGATATTGTATGAAAGCATGCAATCAGTCATTGATATATCGATGTACTGTCCTTTCCCTCCCCGATCACGCGCAATAATGGCTGCGAGGATTGCAAGTGCTGAATAAACACCCACTGTCATATCTGCAATTGGAATTCCAGGTATTACAGGTTTCTCAAGCCCGGTTCGCTCCAGTATACCTGCTATGCTGATGTAGTTCAGGTCATGCCCTGGTTTATTTCTGTAGGGTCCTGTCTGTCCATAACCTGTGGCTGAGCAGTAGATGAGATCAGGGTTCACATCCTTCATTATATCATAGCCCAGCCCAAGCTTATCCATCACACCCGGTCTGAACGACTCAAAAAGCACATCTGCACCTTTAGCAAGATCGCAAAGTATCTCTTTTGCCTCGTCTTTTCTGAGGTTCAGGGTCATACTCCGTTTGTTACGGTTTAGAAGCAGAAAATGTGAGTTTTCTTCCTTGATCTTTGGTGGCAACCACCTCATATAGTCGCCCATACCCGGCTCTTCGATCTTGAGGATATCTGCTCCAAGATCGGCCAGTATCATTGTGCAGTACTCAAATGGCAGCATCCTGCTCAAATCCAGAATTCTGATTCCTTCCAACGCAGATTTCATATATAATCACTCCAATAAAATTACCTGAGATACGGTCACAAATGTGCTACATCACCTCATTTTTACCCGATTCTTTAAATATTCTTTGATTGAGTAGGCTACAGTATAAAATGGGTTAGAATGCGGACTAAAATAATATCAGTTTCAAACAATGAAGAAGTGAGGATGTATGATGGATATAGATGTAATCGGGCTCGGTGCACTCAACTACGACAGACTATATTTTGTTGAGAGAATTGCAGCACCCGGGGAGGAAGTGGAGATCCTTGGCCATGAGGAAAGCTCGGGTGGCTCTGCTGCAAATACGATCGTGGGGCTATCACGACTTGGCCTCTCCTGCGGCTTTATAGGGGCGGTGGGAGACGATCCAGAAGGTGAGATAATCTTAAAGGATCTCTCTGATGACCATGTTGACATATCTGGGATTAAGCAGGTATCATCCAGACAAAGTGGAACTGTCGTTGGATTTGTTGACCAGAGCGGTGAACGGGCACTTTATGTTGATGCCGGTGCAAACAGCGATATCTCACTTGAAGATATAAATATTGATTATGTGCGCCAGGCACGCCTCATTCACACAAGCTCATTTGTTGAGAAAGATCAGCTTCTGATGCAGATTGAGCTTGCAAAGATCCTGAAAGGGGATGTTGCAATCAGTTTCTCACCCGGGATGCTCTGTTTCAGGTACAGTTTTGATGAACTCAGTGAACTCTTCAGGCTTGCAACGATCATATTTGTGAGCGAGAATGAACTCAGATCATTGACCGGACGAGGGGTTGAAGCTTCCTGTGAGTATTTGCTCGAGATGAGCGATGCCATCATAGCTGTCACGCTTGGAAAAGATGGGTCATACATTGCAAAAGGTGATCTGCGTCTTGAGGTTGTGGCTGATCCGATTTCTCCCGATGAGATTGTCGATACCACAGGAGCAGGGGATGCGTATGCTGCAGGGTTTATCTGGAGTTATCTTCGTGGAGATGACCCTGAGACATCTGCCAGGATCGGGTCAAAGGTTGCATCATATGCCATCAGAGGTGCTGGTGCGAGGTTTTTGCCAGGATTGGAGTTTGTGAAATGAGAGAATACACATCGCTTACGATAATTCTCCTCGATGGACCTTGCATTGGGTAGCCACAATGGCCTGAGTTATACCAAAAGTATTTATACTAATCATATCATTAAATATTATTTAGTTTTAAAAGGTGAATAAATGACAAAGAGGGGATTGATAATCGTTCTACTGCTCTCGATTGTGATTCTTCTTTCAGGATGTATCACGTCGTCTCCACCTGAGGAAGAAGGTGGTGAGAGCAGTGAAACAGCGGCGACAGCGATTGATCTTCCATCACAGTATCACTACGCGATAGAGTTCTCATCAGACGAAGGGAACGGGATCGATCAGATGGAGGTGTGGGTAGAAGACGACAAAGAGCGTGTAGATATCAGGTCGGCGGACGGAATCACCACGATTCTCACATTATCCGATAGTATGTGTCTGTATGATGCATCGAGTGACTCTGCGATGAAATTCTCGATAGAAGAAGGTAAGGGAGCAAATCCAGGTGCTACCTATGCCAGATGGTTTGGTAGTTACTACTACGGTAATGGAGTAACAGATGACGAGATAGTTGCTGCGATACAGCATGCATGCGGATTTGATGAGTCCTGTTCAGTCAAGAAGGTCGGCTATGAAACAATTGCAGGCCACAGATGTGTTGTTATTGAGACAACATACACGGAAGGCGCAGAGACGGGAATAAACTCTGTGAAGATGTGGTTTGCATCTGGATATGGTTACCTCATGAAACTCGAGACAAGAGATGCCAGTGGTGCGGTTACAACGATGGAATTTACAGAGATCGAGATAGGTGAGGACATACCAGACGATGTATTCAGCATACCCGCGTGTGAGAACGCGGATGATGTATCTGCTGGATTAGAGGATGGTATGGAAAGTTTTGAATACCCCGGATAAGGAGGTGATATGAGATGGGGGAGACGTCAATAGGACTGGATGAGAATATAGAGGGGGCGCTTTGCTACCTGCTCGGCTGGCTCACAGGGATTGTATTCTTTGTGCTTGAGAAGGACAACAGGTTTGTTAAGTTCCATGCGATGCAGTCGATCGTTGTGTTCTTTGGACTCATGATCCTGATGTGGATTATCGGGGCGATCACAACGGCGATGATGGTTGGAGCAAGTATGATGGGATCAGGTATGATCGCGAGTTTGTTCACCCTTGTCATGGTGCTGATACAGCTGGTTATATTTGGACTATGGTTGTTCCTGATGTACAAGGCATACAGCGGTGAGATGTACAAAGTACCTGTGATAGGCGACTGGGTTGAAAGTAAAATTTAAACGGTTGATGTGAGGGGATGGATTTTTTAGTCCCTTTATTTTTTCTTGAAATGTTCGCTTTATTGAAAAACCACTCACCTCCAGACCTCATCAAATTAACAAGCAAATCAAAATTTAACTTTATTACGCTAATGATTTTAATTTCTTGCATAACTTTATATAACATCAGGAAAAATCACTATAAATCATGGGGGTTAAAATATGGATATAGGGTCTGCAGTAAAGTTTCCGACTGAGGATGAAAAATGGATTGCGAAGGTAGTAATAGGTGGCATACTCTCCATCATACCGATCGTAAATCTGCTCGTAACAGGTTTCTACCTGAAGACGATGGAGAAGGCAATCAAAGGGTCGCCAGGAATGCCAGAATGGGAAGGATGGGGCGAACTCTTTGTGAAGGGTTTGTTAGCGACTATAATATGCTTCATATACCTCTTGATCCCTCTGATCGTCGTGACTGTGGCGGTTGTAATGGTTGGTGGATTAGCATCTACTGTAACGGCGGATACGTTTCCTAATATATTTGCTATGTTTAGTGCCATAATTATAGGAGGAATACTTGCGATAATCTTCGGATTTTTCATTCCGATGGCACTGGCGATGTACGTGGCGAGCGGTTCAGTGGGAAATGCATTCAAGCCTGGTGAGCTAATTTCACGGATAAAGTCTGTGCTTGGAGACTACATCCTGGCTTATGTGGTCATATTCGTACTGATGGTCGTTCTCTCATTGATCTCGGCGATACCGTTACTTGGATGGATAATAGCAATATTCGGAGGTTTCTATATCGGCGTTGTTGCCATGAACATATTTGGAAATCTGTACGTGGCATCGAATGCGTGAAGCTCAGTGAAGCTTACATCAGCCAGAGAACCAGCCCGATAGTGATAACTTTCGCCAGCATGCTGCTTGCATAGTTGATGAGTGCCACCTTAACTCCAAGCTTCCCGAATAGCGAGATGTACATCGAGGCACTGAATTTGATGTATATGAGCGTTATGACGATCATACTCCCAATGAGAAGTGTCATTACCGCATCCTTTTCCGTTATAATCCCTTCTGAAAGGAGCGATCCGATGACGGCATATCCAACCGTGTAGTGGATGAACTGACCCGCCAGCGCTGCAGCACATTCTCCTGGAATGCCAAGCAAGCCGAGCACAGGATCAAAGAGATGTGCGATCATATCCATCATACCATGATCGAGTAAATAACCAATCACAAGCACCGTGACAGTCAGCACAGGAATAATTCGCATAAGCACCAAATACGCCGCTTTTAAACCGCTTTTAATCGTATCAAATGTGAGCAGAAGTTTATCAACCTGATAATCATCATCGACACTGGTTGAACAGGGTGGAAAGGCTATTTTTGAGTAAACAAACGCCCAAAAGGTCTGTATGAAAGCTGCAAAGAAATTCAATGTGATATAAATACTTCCTACAATTGGACCAAGGATCATAATTGTGATCAATGCCTGAACCTTGAATAGCGATCCACCCACAACCATCGGGAATGTACTCATGAGCGTGGTCACAATCACCTCGCTCTCTGTGATATCCCCCCGATTGTAGAAGGTTGCAAGGGCTGATTTGGATGCGGTAGGGCTCAGGAGAGAGGTAAAGAGTGCAAAAATACAGGCTTCAGATAAATTGGATCGTTTACAGATGGGTTTTACAAGCGGTGTGAGCTTTGATAGTATTTTTGCTTCAATAAAAATATTTGCAAGTATCACGCCTATTGTAACAAGGACTATGGTCTGGAGGAGGTAATTTAACAGCATAGATCTTATGCTGGTGTGTGCAAGTTAAACGACAATCTGCTACATAAATCCAAAATAAGCCTCTTTCACAAATGCAAAATTATTGATAACCGCCCTCCTACCTTTTACAATTCCCATGTGCCCAGGAAGCAGATACTCCAGATCAAGACCTGATAAATAGTTTATCGAATTTTTAAGCTCCTGTCCACTCCCTCTCGGAAGATCAGTCCTGCCAACGCTTCTATCAAAGATCACATCGCCACATACCAGCGCTTTATCGGTTTGATCATAAAAACAGATGCTTTCTGGTGAGTGGCCTGGTGTTACTATCATTCTTATCTCTCTTGAACCGATATTCAAACTATCTGAGAGGAGAATGTCAGCTGTGAACCTGGGGGAACTCAAACCAAAGAAACGAGAGACTTCACCAAGGATATTGTTATTTTCATCCTGGATCCTGTGGAAAGCAATTTTTGCACCGCTCAATTCCTTCAGATCCTGACTTCCGCTGCAGTGATCAATGTGAAGATGAGTGAAGGCAATAAGATCAATATCACTAATTTTGATCCCATCCTCTTCAAGCGATGCGACAAGGTGATTGAGATATGAACTGTTGCCTGGATCGATCAACAGCGTTGTCTCATCACGAAATAAATATGTGTTGCAGTCAAGCATACCATACTCCGGGTACCAGTAGATCTTATCCGTCAGTTTCATCCGTCAATCTTTAGTATCAGCGAGATAAAAAGGTATCGAAAGGTAAGATAGATGAAAAAAATCACAATTTTGATCCCATCCTCCCTCACGATGGAGATTGCTGATGAGAAAATCAGAGCGTACAGGGTTGGGCAGATTGCACGAGCTGCGTCGATATTCCGTGTCGATGAGATTGTGATCTATCGGGATCGCTCGTTCGATGATACCGCTTTCATCCGCGAACTTCTGGAGTATGCAAACTGCCCACCTCACCTGAAGCGTCACCTCTTTCCGATCTCAAAAAATCTGAGGTTTGCAGGTATAATTCCACCACTTCAAACACCATCGCACCCACAGCATAAGAGTATTGAGGTTGGAGAGTTCAGGATGGGATTTGTGAAAGGCAGAAAGGTTGATATCGGCCTTGATGAGCTGGCTGTGATAAAAAAAGGAACAGGAGAGGAGGCTGGTGTTGTTACTGTCAGGATCACATCGATCGATCCGCCTGAGGTTGAGATCGTTGACCCCGCCAGCATTCCCTGTTACTGGGGCTATCGCGTCAGGGTGCGAAAGAGCTTGTTCAAGGCACTTAGGGATAGAAAACTCAATGGAAGGGTGATATTCACATCAAAAACAGGTGATATTGTAGATATTGCACTTCTCAAAGACCTTAGAGAATACGTTGATCTCGACAGAATCGTACTTGTTTTTGGATCGCCGAGCAGGGGGATTGAGGAGATTCTTCAGGACGATAACCACTCAATGGCTGAGTTTGGTTACCCGGTGATAAACGTTGTTAAGCAGCAGGGTACTGCAACAGTTCGGCTGGAGGAGGCGCTTGTTGCAACCCTCACCATCTGCAACCTGTTTTTGAGCTGAATTTTCCCTCTCCATATTTGAAATCGCAAGGTTTGATAATTGTGGTGGATGTTTATTTAGAAATTTTTATATACTAAAAAAGGGTGGTTTTCGTTGGGTGTGAATGATGTCAGGTTATATGGAAATCGCCTTGATTACGATTGTTGGAATAATGTTTCCTGTTATTGCATTTGTAGCTTCCTGGCTTTTGAGACCATCTCATCCGAATGATGAAAAATTCACGATATATGAATGTGGTGAGATAGCCCTGGGTGGTGATTCACGTAAGAATATCGGTATCCAGTTCTATCTCTACGCTCTGGTCTTTGTCATCTTTGATGTTGAAGCTATCTTTCTGTATCCATGGGCGGTTTCATTTGGGGGTTTAGGAGCGTTTGCGTTCATTGAGATGATGATTTTCATCGGCGTTCTTGTCGCGGGCTATGCATATGCATGGAAGATAGGAGCTCTTGAATGGGTTGGTGATGCGTGATGGATCGAACATATATCAATGAAAGGATTAAAAGAGCAATAGGAAGGCGTATCCTTACAGATGAGGAGGTTTCGAACTGGTGGATTCTCGGTGGTTTTTTAACTTTTGGTCTTCTCTTTATCCTGCTCCACCTTAAACTAATTCACAGGCGAAATGAACACTTCAAACGACAGAAGGATCTTGAAGAGCGGATCATAGATCTTGTGGGACTCGATGTAAAGAAGAGAGATCTGCTTGCCGATCTTAAAAAGATACACAACGAGGGATATGAAACAGGTGAGTTCAGAGACCTCTCATTTTTACGAATTATCCTGGGAATTATTACGCTTGGACTTTATGTTGAGTGGCGCCTCACAAATGATCTCATGATGCATGCAGAGAGACAGAACCGTTTTTTTTCACGCTATACTGGACAAAAGATTGAAGATACTCTTCCATCAAGACCTGCAGGTACCTATCTTGCGCTCGGAGCCGTAACGCTTGGATTGTTTGGAATATACTGGACATACCTCATTATGCAGGATTCGAACAAACACTTCAGAAAACAGTGGGCGATAGAGGATATGCTCCCAGAGGCAGGGATGATCGTCGATGAAAGAATCGATCCTGGCTTCTATCAAAATATCATCCTGACGTCGATTGATAGATTCCTCAACTGGGGCAGGACATGCTCACTCTGGCCCATGGCGTTTGGAACTGCATGCTGTGCGCTGGAGATGATGGCGACATTTGCCTCACGTAATGATATGGATCGATATGGTATGCTCTTCCGCAACTCACCCAGACAGGCAGATGTTCTCATTGTGGCAGGCACGATCACGCAGAAAATGGCACCACGACTCAGGAGGCTCTATGATCAGATGGCTGAGCCAAAGTATGTTATCGCAATGGGTGCGTGTGCAATGACAGGCGGTCCCTTTGTCAACTCATACAGCGTACTCAAAGGCGTGGATAAAGTCATACCTGTGGATATATATCTTCCGGGCTGCCCGCCGAGACCAGAGGCACTCCTCAATGCGTTCCTCCAGCTTCACAAACGGATGAACGAAGAGCGTACCGTCACAAATAAGATTGTCGAGCTGTTTGCTAAAGCTAAAAAGCCAGAGGAGGTTGTAACATGAGTGAAGAACTTCTCAATGAGTTTCCTCATGTGGTAAAATCCGAAGATGGACTTCTACTTGTCGAGCCAGATCAGATCATCGAGGTTTGCACATTCCTCAAAAATAAGGGCTTTGACTTTCTTGAGGCAATAACAGGCGCTGACTTTGAGGAATATCTGGAAGTAATATATAATATTGCGTCCTACTCGAAGCCAGATCGGATAATGCTCACCGTGAGAATCTCGAAGGATAATCCGATACTGCCAACTGTCACCTCACTCTGGCGTGGTGCGAACTGGCATGAACGGGAAGCGTACGATATGTTCGGGATAAAGTTCAAAGGACATCCCAAACTCGCAAGAATCCTTTTGCCAGATAGCTGGGATGGATATCCACTCTTGAAGAGCTATCCACTGGATAAGGAGCAGAAGGTAGAGCTTGAGGATGAGACGGGGGTGGAGATATGTCAGATATAAGAAAGGTTGTAGAGATCCCGATCAATATGGGTCCTGCTCATCCTGCAACACACGGTGTTCTGAGGCTCAGGCTCAAGCTTGAAGGTGAGATCGTTAGAGAGGTCGATCCAGTCATCGGGTACCTCCACCGCGGCATGGAGAAACTTGCAGAATCACTGACTTACCCACAGTTCATCCCATACACCGACAGGCTCGATTATGCCGGAAGCATGCTCAACAACTTCGGTTATGTTACGGCAGTAGAGAAACTTCTTGGAATTGAGGTCCCAGAGCGAGCTGAGTACCTCAGGGTGATGATGGCAGAGCTTTCAAGGATTGCGTCACACCTTGTATGGCTCTCTGCATGGGGGCTTGATCTTGGCGCGATGGCACCGTTTTTCTACTGTTTCAGGGAGCGAGAAGAGATTTTAAATATCTTCGAGATGCTCTGCGGTGCGAGGATAACATTTTCATACATGCGAATCGGCGGTGTCTCAAAAGATATGCCAGAAGGCTTTGCCGACCGCCTGCAGAACTTCCTCGATATGTTTCCTGAGAAGCTGAGTGAGTATGAGACGATCTTGACCGAGAACGAGATCCTGCTGGCAAGAACGGTCGGAGTCGGGATACTACCAAAAGAAGATGCGATCGATTATGGTGTGACAGGACCTATTGCCAGAGCATCAGGACTTGAATACGATACGCGAAAGATTGAGCCTTACTCGATCTATGATCGGTTCGATTTCAGGATTCCTGTGGAGCATGGATGTGACGTCTATTCCCGTTACCTCATTCGAGTTGAGGAGATGAAACAGAGTATGAAGATCGTTCAGCAGGCACTTGACAAGATTCCAGAAGGAGAAATCATGGCAAAGGTTCCGAAGAAGATAAAGCCAGAACCTGGAAGGGTTTATTCTCGTGTTGAAGGTTCTAAAGGTGAGCTTGGCTTTTTAATAATAAGTGATGGATCTGATAAGCCGTATCGGCTCAGGATTCGCTCACCTGCATACAGCAACGTTGCTGCACTGCCTGTCATGTGTGAGAATGCAAAGATTGCGGATCTTGTTGCGACCGTGGGTAGCCTGGATATATGTCTTGGGGAGATGGATAGATGACAACAACGATGTATGATTCACTTGTTGGAATCCTGAGTCAGCTGGGAGTCTATCAGATACTTTCAGGTTTTTTACCAGAGATTGTGATCAGGATAATGCTGGTACTTGCTATCGCAGGGGTTGTTGCGACCGTAGCGTCGTTGATACTTGCATACCTGACATGGCTTGAACGGAAGGTCCTGAGTGATATTCAGCAGCGAATAGGGCCAATGCGAACAGGGCCACATGGACTCCTGCAGCCGATCGCAGATGGTATCAAGCTGCTTGTCAAGGAGGATGTTCACCCAAAGACGATCGATAGATGGGTCTTCCTGCTTGCACCGATCGTGATGTTTGTACCAGTCGTGGTTGTACTTGCTGTAATTCCCTTCGGAAAAACCCTTGTTATGACAGATCTCAGCGTTGGGATCGTCTTCCTGCTTGCAGTCTCATCACTTCCGACGCTTGGTATTATTATGGCGTCATGGGCGCAGAATAACAAGTATGCGGTTCTTGCAGGGCTTAGAAGGGCGGCAGAGATTATAAGCTATGAAATATCGATGGTTCTCGCTGCTATAGGGGTAGTATTACTTGCAGGAACATTGAGTTTACCTGGAATCGTTGAAGCACAGACTGGATTACCTTATATTATTCTCCAGCCGCTTGGATTTGTGATATTCTTCATCGGACTCCTTGCAGATCTTGGAAGAATTCCGTTCGACTTCCAGGAGTCTGAATCAGAACTGGTTGCAGGTTACACAACCGAATATTCAGGGATGAAATTCTCCTTCTTCTTCTTAGCTGAGTACCTCGAACTCTTTGTTGCAGGGGGAATTCTCACCACGCTATATCTTGGAGGCTGGAATGGGCCGTTCCTGCCGTCATGGCTCTGGTTTGCCATAAAGACCTTTATCGTGATATGGGTGATATTCTGGATTCGTGCAACCTTACCAAGGGTCAGGATTGATCAATTACTTGATATTGGATGGAAGTGGCTCCTACCGCTTGCATTATTGAATATCGTAATAACTGGCGGTGTGCTGGCAGTGATGTGAAGTTTCACCAGCGCAATTATCTCTGCGCAGCGGAGTGTAGCTTATGCCATGTTTCGGATAGCTTATGTGCTTGTCATGATCACTGTCGCTTTTCTCACAGGATATGCCACGATAGACCTTCTCATGAGATCTGCCAGGCATCTGAACTTCTCAAAGTTCTGCATCATCCTTGGCTTTCTGACCATCGTTGTTACGGTCTTCCCGTGGATTATCTGAAATACTCAAAAAATTTACTGAGTTTAGAATTGATCATGGAAAGTTGGGTGACCAACAGCGCCTAACAGACACATATCTGGTTTCGCTACGCTCCACTCAAAGTCTGATACCCTAATACATCGTCAGATTATATTTATTCTTAACCGCAATGTAGCTATTGCGATCTGTGATACCAAGTTTCGCTGTCACTTCTCGCATCAGATCTTCCCAACCATCCTGCCAGACCTCAGCTGCAACCTTGAGCCTTCCAAGCTCTTCATCCCAGTAAACTTCCTCTTTATGCCGCTTGATGCACCTGATAAATTCTGCAGCCCCTTCCGCGCCGCCCTTGTGTTTCATTTCCTCGATACATTCCTGAATCATCATCTATCACCACTTCGATGCATGTCAAAGCTGGGGTATCTCACATCATAACGATCATAGGTGTACTCAATACGGTGAATTGTCGCTGCTATTGCCTCTTCTGGCGTTCCAATATCCTCCCGCCCCCTCCTGAATGCGATCGGGTACTTTTCAAGTTCCTGCATCCCTTTCTTGAACTCAGAGACCGAGATCTTTTCTTCAAACAACGAGAGGATAAGTCGCGCTTTCCTGATGTTCGCCTCTGCGACATGAATATCTCTCTCGCTGGATGCCACGCGCTTCAGTCGTTCGGCATACTTCAGACCGCGCTTGAGATAATGCACCACGAGATCTATATCACCATAGATGCTCTCAAACTCGGCCCAGCCATTATAGTATGCGATCATCAACCGATAAAATCCTTCTTTGATCATAGAATACCTCCCATTGCAAGAAGCGTGCGCGCTGCCTCAAACGCCCATTCGTAGGTTGGTGGATAGAGTCCGAGAAGCAGAACACCCACGGTTGCAAGTGCTATCGGAAGTATATACATAAGTGGCTCGCTGACGCGATCGAGAACTGGGTCACGGTAGTACATATACATCACAACTCTCGCATAATAGAAAAGAGAGAGCGCACTATTCAGGACGCCGATTATAGCAATCCATAAAAGGTCGGCCTTGATTGCAGAAAGGAATATCACGGCTTTGCTGAAGAACCCGAACGTAGGCGGCACACCACCGAGAGAGAGCATCAGGATCGCCATCAGGAGGGCGGTTACAGGTGCGATCCTTCCGAGTCCAGCATAGTTGTCAAGATTATCCTCCTCTCCTGGTTTAACCTTTGAGAGCGCGGCAGTTGCAACAACCGCAACGATGAGAAACGCACCCAGATTCATCAGGGCGTGTGAGAAGATGTGAAGAATACCTCCTGCAACCGCGATCTCTGCTGCAGATAATGATTTTGAGATTACAACAAATGCAATGGCGATATATCCTGCATGGGCAACGCTTGAGTATGCAAGCATCCGCTTAACACTCTTCTGAACCGCTGCAACAACGTTGCCAAGTGTCATCGTCATAACTGCAAGCAGTGCGATTCCGATATACCAATCAACCCTGAGTGCGATAAGCCCGACGATCAGTACCTTGAAGCCAGCGATAAACGCCATCTTCTTGGATGCAGATGATAGCAGAGCTGTCACAATATAGGGTGCGCCATCATAGACATCGACCGCCCACATGTGAAACGGCACGAGCGCCATCTTGAACCCGAAACCTGCAATAACAAAGAGGAGTCCAAGAAGTGATGCTGGAGTCATCAGATTAACAGCGAGTGCGTCTGCCACCTCGGGTATCTTCGTTGTGCCTGTCACACCATAGATGTAGGATAGCCCAAAGAGGAGTATTGCTGATGATAAGCCCCCGATCACAAAATACTTGACCGATGCCTCGATACCACGTTTCTCCCGCTCAAACGCTGCTAACGGATATGTTGCGAGGCTTGCGAGTTCAAATCCGACAAATAACGGGATGAGGTCGTTTGAGATTGCAACAATCATCATACCAAGTGTTGCAAAGAGGAGAAGCGAGTAGAAGACCTCGGCATTCGGTTTATCCTCGTTGTACCTGATTCCTGCGATTACAACAAGGAGTGCCACAACGAGAAAGATCATATTGAAGATCTGGCTCAGCGGATCGATTACGATCGTGTCATTGAAGTACGCAGCTGGTGTGACAAGTCCATCCTTCAGGACGAGAATGAGTGCTGTGAGAAGTGCGATGATACTTAGATAGCCTGCAAATTTCTTCCCACCATCCTTGATGAAGACTGCCAGAAGCACGATGAGTGCAGAAGCTGCGACGATAAGTTCAGGTAAGAGCAGTTCGTAGTTCATAGCAGACCTCCTTTGGGTAAAATCGATAGTATATTTGCTGCCGTTGGTTGCATCACCTCAGAAAAGAGATGATTGCAGATCGGGTTTGGCGTTCCAAGTATAATGATCAGTGCCACAAGTATCGCAAGCGCAAGAAGCTCATAGATTGCTATATCATGGATATCCCCAAGATATTCATTGTATGGCCCAAATAACGCCCTCTGGATTGCCCACAGGTGATACGCTGCCACAAACACGATTCCAAACATAGCAAGAAGCACGAAGATTGGGATCTGTGAGAATGAACCCGTCAGGATTGCAAACTCGGCGACAAAACCACTCATGCCAGGAAGACCAAGCGATGCAAGGAATCCTGCAAGCATCACGAAAGCAAGTTTTGGCATGTGTTTTGTGAGCCCACCGAGATCCTCGATAATCCTTGTGCCTGTTGCATGCTGTATTACACCCACAGATCCAAAGAGCACGGCTGTTATGATCCCATGTGAGAACATCTGATACATCGCTCCCGTCTCCGCAAGGATTCTTGGCAGCTCTGATGTCCCGAATGCAACCGCACCTGCAACTCCAAGTGATATGTAGCCCATGTGCCCGATACTGG
The DNA here is from genome assembly GCA_001766815.1 of Candidatus Syntrophoarchaeum caldarius. Taxonomy (NCBI): domain Archaea; kingdom Methanobacteriati; phylum Halobacteriota; class Candidatus Syntropharchaeia; order Candidatus Syntropharchaeales; genus Candidatus Syntropharchaeum; species Candidatus Syntropharchaeum caldarium. Next base: position 471,606 of record LYOS01000001.1, on the reverse strand, counting down.
AGTATGCAACAAGCTTCTTGAGGTCCTTCTGTGCCAGCGCGACAAAAGTACTGAAGAGAATGCTCACGACGCCAAAGACTGCAATGACGAGGACAAAGGTCGTGGATGCATCGGGGTTTGCCATAAGTGGAATTATCACTCTGAACAGTCCATACCCCCCCATCTTGAGAAGCACTGCAGCCAGCAGGATACTTCCCACGGTTGGCGCCTCAACGTGGGCGTCTGGAAGCCATGTATGGAACGGAACTGCTGGCATCTTCACCATGAATCCGAATAACATACCTCCGAGTATTAGATTGATCCACAACGGCGAGATGGGTACTGCACCCGCAGCATATCGCGAGAGCAGATAGGTCATATCGAATGTATAAGTACCAGTTGCTGCACCATTGAAGTAGTACATCGCAAAGATCGCGAGCATCATTGCGACACTTGCAACATGCGTATATATCAGGAACTTAATCGCGGCATAGTGCTTTCGCGGACCTCCCCAGATACCGATCAAAAAGAACATTGGTACCAGCGTCAATTCCCAGAACATGTAGAAGAGAAAGAAATCAAGCGCGACAAAGACTCCAACAAGTGCCATATCCATCAGAAGCACCAGCCCAAAGAACTGATTTGGTCTGTGCCCCTCTCCCCATGCATAGATCACACAGAGGAACGAGATTAGCGTTGCAAGGATTACCATTGGAAGTCCGATGCCATCGACACCCACGTTGTATCCGATGCCAAGCGATGCAATCCAGGTGACTGACTCTGTATATTGCATGCCATTCTTGCCATTGAACCCAAGATACATCGATAGAGCAATTAAAAGTGCGATGCCCGATGATACAAGCGCAACGCTCCTTGCCTGCTTCTGTGTACGAGTCAGAAATGTGATGACTGCCCCGATTAAAAGTACAGCAAGTATCAGTGTGATTGGACCAAATGTCATCAGATAACCCCTCCTATGAGAAGTATAAGTATAACCACCCCAATCACGACCGCGGTCGCGTACGTTTCGACAACACCTGTCTGGATCTTGCGCAGTCTGGATCCTGTTGTAAGTACCAGGTAGCTTATTCCGTTTACGACGCCATCTATCACATACTTATCAAATGCCTCTGCAACAAGCGCCACAAACCCAAATACTCGCTCTGCAATCAAATCTTTGAAGATGAAATCGAGATAGTACTTGTTCCAGAGCAATCTATAGATCGGGTTTTCCTTTGAGATGAACGTTGATACATCGACCCGATTATTATACCAGATTCCGTAAGCAATCGCAATTCCTCCGATTGCACAGACTGCAGGAAGTATCATGACTACAAATGGCACATGACCGGCATGATGAAAATGATACCCACCGATATGTGCCAGTTCTTCGATCAGGTGCGAGTCAAAGTTTGCACCCACAAACGTATAGAATTTTTTCTGGAAGATGCCAAAGAATAGTGCAAATGCTGCGAGCACAATCAACGGTATCGTCATGATCTTTGAAGCTTCGTGTGCATGTTCTGCAAGATAACTTCGTGGTTCACCTGTAAATGCCATAAACCAGAGCCTGAATGTGTAAACTGCTGTAAGAAGAGCTGCAAGGAGGATAAATATCCATGGCAGGAAGTTATTGGTTGCAACTCCGTACTCATAGGCGGTCTCGATGATTCGATCTTTACTGAAGAAGCCTGCTGTCAATGGGAATCCTGAAAGGCTCAATGCACCGATCAGCATCGCAATTGCGGTTACTGGCATCTTCTTAAGTAGTCCACCCATCTCCCTCAGATCCCTCGTATTTGCAAGCCCATGAAGCACAGCCCCAGAACAGAGGAAGAGAAGGGCTTTGAAGAATGCATGTGAGATCAGATGGAAGAGTGAGTATCCAACCGCAAATGCTCCGATGATCGATCCAACGCCAAGCATGCAGAGCATGTACCCAAGCTGACTGATCGTTGAATAGGCGAGCACCCGCTTTATATCATTCACGACAAGACCGAGTGTTGCTGCAAAGAGGGCTGTGAAACCGCCAAGTACCGCAACAACAACCAGAGCGTCGGGTGATGCGATAAAGATCGGATACGTCCTTGCAACAAGATAAATTCCTGCTGTTACCATTGTTGCTGCATGGATGAGAGCGGAAACCGTTGTTGGACCTTCCATCGCATCTGGAATCCAGACATGAAGCGGAAACTGTGAACTTTTTCCAACAGCACCGCCCAGAAACAGGAGTGCGATTGCTGTCAGGTGCGTATGTGGGATTGCTTCAAGTACCTCAAGCGAGAAGAGATATTTGAATGATAGCGGTTCAGGCAGATGTGAAACATTGAAATAGAGCAATATAATACCCAGCAAGAAGAGAACGTCTCCAACACGGGTTGTCAGGAACGCTTTCTTTCCCGCTGCTGCTGCTTCTGGTTTGTACCACCAGAATCCAATCAGGAGATATGAACAGACACCAACAAGCTCCCAGAAGATGAATAACTGTAAGAGATTGTTTGAGAGAACAAGTCCAAGCATTCCACAGGTGAAAAGTGCAGTTTCTGCAAAGTAGAGTGACTTGTTCGGATCTTCATCCATGTAAGCGGTTGCATAGATGTGAATCATCAGGCTAACAAATGATACCATACACAGCATCACGATTGCAAGCGGATCAATCAAATATCCGACTACAATGCCATCAAAGAACCATGACACAGATACATCTATCCTTGCACCTCCAAGAACCTCTGTGAGTGTTCCAATAGCGATGATCGTTGATCCAAGTATGGCGAGGTTTGCAAATATACCACCCCGCTTCCAGGTGTATTTACCGACAAATAGCTCCAGAACAAACCCAATCAGGGGCAGAAGTGCGATCCAGTATGCATATTCAATCCACGCCATTGTTACCACCTCAGTATATTGAAAGTCTCAAGATCGATCGTGTCCATGTACCTGAAGAGCATTATAAGGAGTGCAAGACCGACCGCAACCTCACATGCTGCAATAGCGATTGAAAAGAGTGCAAACTGCTGTCCCATGAGATTTCCCCTTGAAAAAGCAACAAGATTAATATTTGCTGCATTTAGAAGGATCTCAAGGCACATCAAAACCTTAAGACCATTGCGTTCAACGAGTATTCCATAAGCACCGATTGAAAATAAGGTACCAGCAAGTATGAGGTACCATTCGAGTGGGATCATCGACTCATCACCTCTTTCTCCCTCATTGCCAGAAAGAGCGCACCGACAAGTGCTGCGGTGAGAACGGCTGATGTAACCTCAAACGCAACAAGCGACTCGTTAAATAGGGCAAACCCGAAGTTTTCTGGTGTTTTATCGATCGCAAACTCATCGATCTCCCATGTAGTTGACTGGATCGTCATTACAATTCCATATAGCATTATAAGAACAATCAATGCCTTTATCAGTCCGGTACTGTAATTCATCGTCATCGCTCCCACCTCAACATGAATATCGCAAATACAATCAGTATCACAACGCCACCCGCATAGACGAGGATCTGAACTGCTGCCAGAAATTCGGCGTCAAGCATGACATACACACCCGCAATTCCGATGAGCATCACAGCGAGCGATAATGCACTGTGCATCACTTCTTTTGATTTCACAACCATGATACTCGAAAGAAGGAGGATCAACGCAACAATTGCAAATACAAAACTCTCAAGCATGAATTTCCTCCTCCAAAAGATTACGTTTCAGTTCTTCTCGTTCCCGTGCAAAAAGTTCAAAATCCTGTGACATGATAAGCGCATCTTTTGGGCAGGCGTCAACACATAACCCACACCAGATACAAACACCAATATCAAGCTCGTACTCAGTTAAAACCTTCTTTTTATCTTCACCTTTCTCAAATGAGAGCTTGATCGCACCGACAGGACATGCCTTTGCACAGAGGTTACATGCGATGCAGTTTTTGCTCATGATGTGATGATGCCCTCTGAAGCGCTCTTCGATGACGGGGCTCTCGTCAGGATACTGTACTGTAATGGCTGGTTTGAAGTTGTACCTGAATGTTACTCCCATTCCTTTGGCTATCCCCTTCATAGATCCTCCTTCAGACTCGAAAAGCTCAGAGCTAAACCATCTGATTGAATTATGAATATTAATTGAGATGTTTCTTTGATGCAAGATATATAAATTTTACTATTTTTAGGAGGTTTGCGTCTGCTACCGACAGCTCAAAAAACTTTATAACTTGATCCAACGATTATTCTCTGCATGAATGAGGCATGGGGGTTATCGACAAGTATCGATCTGTATGGGTGTGATCCTGCGCTTATCAGAAATCCTGAGGCGATCAAGCAATACATCAAGGATCTCTGTGAGCTTATCGATATGAAACCCTTTGGCGAGGCCATGATCCTCTATTTCGGTGAAAAAAGCGATAATGGAGGATATTCGGTCGTTCAATTCATCGAAACATCGTTAATATCTGGTCATTTTGTGGACAGAACAGCAAACGGGTACATTGACATCTTCAGCTGCAAGTCGTATGATCCTGAAGTCGTCGCAAACTTTTCAAAGGAATTTTTTGGGTCAAAAGAGGTGACACTCCATACACTGGTAAGGAGATAAAATGACGGCACGAAGTATCGCCATGATCAACAGACGGATCATGGATGGTTCAGTACGAGTTATGAGTGCGGATGAATTCTGTAACCTTGTGCGGGAAGAGGGGCGAGATGCGATAACTTTTGATGATATCGATGTTGTAACCTGCGGAACAAGGGGGATTATGAGTGGTACAATGGCGATACTCTCTTTTCATGTTTCCAGACCTGATACATTTGTGCGTGCGATAGACGTTCGCCTGAATGGCATTCCTGCATTTCCTGGACCCTGTCCTAATGAACGGCTTGGGGTTCTTGATCTTGTTGTATATGGAACAGCGCATAATGGCGATTATGGAGGAGGGGATCTTTTCAGGGATCTCGTCGATGGTCACAGTATCACGGTTGAGATTACATCATCAGATGGTAAGCAGATCGATACCACGATAAGACTGGATGAGATACCATTTGCGCGTATGGTTGGAGTTAGGAACGCATTTAAGAACTACATGGCATTTGTAAATACAAAAGAGTGCGAAGTATCGTCGATCTTCTCCACTTTGCCGCTCAAAGGCTCGCTAAAGGAACTCACATTCTCTGGTTGTGGAGAGATAAATCCACTTGAGAATGATCCCCATCTTGATACAATCGGTATAGGAACGCGCATCCTAATGAACGGTGCAGAGGGTTTTGTTGAGGGAGTGGGAACACGCAGCACATGGGAGAAGCCAAATCTATCTGGATTTGCAGACATGCATGACATGAACCCGATATATATGGGTGGATTTAAGACGTCAGCAGGGCCTGAAGTTATAAATTCATGGGCCATACCGATCCCTGTACTCAATGAACAGATACTTGAGAATCTGAAGAAGTTAAACCACGAGATACCCCTCAAGGTGGTTGACGTTCATGGCAGAATCCCGATAGGCGAGATTACATATGCTGATGTCTGGAATCAAGATTTATCGACTACATTTGATCCAGACGCATGTATTGATTGTGAAAAATGCCCTGTTGACGAGTTCTGCCCAACACATGCCTTCTCGATCGCATTAAAGCAGATTGATCGGAATCGCTGCTTCAACTGTGGATCATGCAGTCTGATCTGCACTGCTGGAGCGTTCTCTGGCGATAATGGATCTGTGAGGATTGGATCAAGAGATATTCCAATTGTATGCCGCCAGTCAGACCTTTGCGGAGGGGTAAAAATTGCAAAAGAGCTTAAAAAAAGGATCATGGATGGAAGTTTCCTGTTAAACGAACCAGTTCCATTCAGGTAGTCGCTGCAGCATAAATTATAAAACCCCTGCAGTGCGGAAAATCTTATATAGATTGGACATGGGAAATATGTGAGTATTTATGACCGACCTACAGCATCAGAAAAGACTGGCAGCAAAGGTTCTTGGGGTTGGAGCTGGGCGTGTCTGGCTAAATCCAGAAGAATCTGATACGATCGCAGAGGCTGTGACCCGCGAAGACATACGGGGGCTTATAGCAGAAGGCATCATTAAGCGAAAACCGGTGAAGGGTGTTAGCAGAGGACGGGCACGTATCAGAGATGAAAAACGAAGTTATGGCCATCGCAGTGGGCATGGTAAAAGAAAAGGGGCGAAATATGCACGACTTTCCAGAAAAAGGCGATGGATCGTCAAGATTCGTGCGCAGCGAAAGTTTTTGAAACAGCTGCGTGAGGATGGCACAATCGATCGTACCACATACAGGATGCTGTACAATAAAGCAGGAGGGGGAGAGTTCAGGGATCTGAACCATCTCAGAACATTTATCGAGAGTTATAGAAAAGAGGTATAAAATGGCAAGAGGCCCAAGATATAAAGTTCCGTTCAGAAGACGGCGCGAAGGAAAGACGAATTATCATGGAAGGTTGCGGCTTTTAGTTTCAAAAAAACCAAGGATGGTGGTAAGACGGAGCAACAATGGAATCACAATCCAGCTGGTGGTTTTTGATAATGTGGGTGATATTACTCATGTCTCTGCACGGGCTAACGAGCTTTTAAAGCTTGGATATGAGGGACACTGCGGAAATACACCAGCAGCTTATCTGACAGGATTGTTGTTCGGAGTGCGAGCAAAAAAAGCTGGTTTTGAGGAGGCGATACTCGATATCGGACTTGCAACATCATCGAAAGGGGCAAAGGTTTATGCTGCTGCCAAGGGTGCGATCGATGCGGGGCTTCATGTGCCATGTTCTGAAGAGATGTTTCCAGATGATTCGAGAATTAGAGGTGAAATAATCGCAGAATATCTTGAGAAATATGTTGATCTGCCGGATAATTTTGATCGTGTGAAAGGTGTGATCTTAGATGGCGCGAGGTAAACGAGGTAAAGGGCGGCAAAATGGAAGCCGTGCGAGCAATGTGGATCTATCAGATTGGGTTCCGAAAACAAAACTTGGTAAGCTGGTTAAAGCTGGTAAGATCGATACAATTGATGATGCATTAAATTCTGGCCTTCCGATCAGGGAATCCGAGATCATCGATACACTCCTCCCTGATGTTAAAGAAGACGTGATTGATATCAATATGGTACAGCGAATGACAGACTCGGGCAGAAGAGTTAAATTCAGGGTCTGTGTCGTTGTCGGGAATGAAGACGGATATGTCGGGGTTGCACAGACAAAGGATCTGCAGGTTGGACCTGCAATTGCAAAGGCTGCGAAAGCTGCAAAGCTCAATTTGATAAAAATAAGGCGAGGATGCGGCTCATGGGAATGCGGATGCGGAGATCCTCATACCGTGCCATTCGAAGTCACGGGAAAGGCTGGGAGCGTAAAAATCGTTCTGAAGTCTGCACCAAAAGGACTTGGGCTTGTATGTGGTGAGACACCCCAGAAAGTTCTGAAGCTTGCTGGAATCGACGATGTCTGGACATACTCAGGAGGACAGGAACGGACAACTCTGAACTTCGCGATGGCAACGTTTGATGCACTAAAAGCAACGGTTACAATGAAGGTGTGAGGAGAGGCATGTATGCGGTTGTAAGACTGAGAGGTGATGTGGGCTTAAGGCCCGAGATCCGTGATACACTGAAGATGCTGCGGCTACACAGGATTAACCATTGCGTCCTGCTGCCAGATGATGTGCACTATCTTGGCATGATCAAAAAGGTTACAAACTACGTTGCATGGGGCGAAATTAGTCTCGATAGTATTGTACGGCTCTTGCAACTGCGTGGACGCCTCAAGGGTGGAAGTCGGCTCACGGATGAATATCTAAGAGATAATACCGAGTTTAACTCGATCGAAGAACTTTCAAAGTCTATATATGAAGAAAAAGTAAAAATCACGGATATACCGGGATTAAAACCTGTTTTCAGGCTTCATCCTCCAAGAAAGGGTCACAAAGGTATCAAGCGATCATTCAAAGAAGGAGGAGAACTTGGTTATCATGGTGATGCAATCAATGAACTTCTCAAGAAGATGAGGTGATGCAGGATGAAGGTTTTATTGCCACTTGCACCAGGTTTTGAGGAGATCGAAGCTCTTACGGTCGTGGATATACTGCGTCGTGGAGGTATCGAGGTTGTGACGGCTTCACTCAGTGAGACTGAGCTCGTTGAGGCTGCGCATGGCGTCAAAGTCATGGCAGATACGGTTTTAAATGCGATTAATCCACTTGATTTTGATGCGATTGTCCTGCCCGGTGGAAATCCAGGCTACATCAATCTGAGGAATGATCCAAAGATTCGTGAGGCGGTAAAGCAGATGCACGAGGCTGGCAAGATCATAGCTGCAATCTGTGGTGCGCCCACGACGCTCTCGGATCTTGAGATATTGGCGCACGTCTCTGCAACAAGTCACCCCTCGGTAAAGGATGAGATTGACGCTGGCGATTATCGTGAAGATCGAGTTGTTGTCGACGGAAAGATTGTGACGAGCCGCTCACCTGGAACTGCGATGGAGTTTGCTTTCAAGCTGCTTGAGATCATGAAGGGGCGTGAGGTTGCAGAAGCGGTTAATGGTGGCGTTCTTGCCAGATTATGATTACAGATGAACGATACGTTTTTACCACGATTGATCTCATGGAACACAACATACGAGTGTAACTTATTCTGTGATCACTGTTACATCGATGCGGTTGGAGTTGGTGAAGCACCTCCTGACGAACTGAATACCGATGAAGCATTCAGGCTGATCGATGATATTGCATCTTTCTCAAAGCCTATTTTGATCTTGAGCGGTGGTGAGCCACTTCTGAGAAAGGATATCTACGAGATCGCATCCTACGGGAACTCCAAGGGCTTGAGGATCGTTATGGGCACAAATGGAACCCTCCTCACCGACGAAGTTGTTTCAAAGCTCAAAAACGCGGGTGTTGCACGGGTGGGGATCAGTATCGATGCCCTCTCACCCTCGATCCATGATCATTTCAGGGGGCTTGAAGGCTCACACGCTGCTGCGATTGGTGGTGCAAAGGCGTGTAAGGAGGGCGGTTTGAGCTTTCAGGTTCACACAACCATCACAAGGGATAACTATGAAGAAATCCCTGATATGATGGATTTCGTACTTGATCTTGGAGCTGATGCTTTTCATCTCTTTTTCCTTGTCCCGACAGGAAGGGCAGAGGATGTCATCGATGTAACGCCACAGCAGTACGAAGACATGCTTGTATTTTTATATGAAAAGAGTCAGGACTTTCCGATTGAACTTAAAGCGGTTTGTGCACCTCAGTTTATGCGGATTGCCATGCAGCGTGGTGGTGAGGACAACTGGCAGATTAAGAGGTTTACAAAGGGATGCCTTGCTGCAACAGCCTACTGCAGGATAAAACCAGATGGTGATGTGAACCCATGCCCATATCTGCCGATAAAGGTCGGAAATGTGCGGGAAACAGGTTTTGAAGAGATCTGGAAAGAATCTGAGGTCTTCAAGGAACTTCGCGATCCAGAATTGCTTGAGGGGCGATGCGGATCATGCCGATATAACACGATCTGTGGCGGTTGCAGGGCGCGTGCTTTTGCGGTCAACGGGAGTTATCTTGCAGAAGAGCCGTGGTGCATCTATGCTGATCGCATTTGAAGGTACAGATGGCTCAGGACTCTCAACACAGAGTAAGCTCCTTGCAGAATGGTTAGAAAGCAAGGGTTACACCGTATATCTCACAAAAGAACCCACAACAGGAGAGATTGGGAAGTTAATCAGGCGTGTCCTGAGAAAGGAGATTGAGGTGAGTGATGCAACACTCGCACTTCTCTTTGCAGCAGACAGGGTTGAGCACACGAAAATAATCGTTGAGAGAATTGAGAAAGGAGAGATCGTGATCTCTGATCGGTATCGGTTATCGTCTTATGCGTATCAGTCGCTAACGCTTGATCTTGAGTGGGTTGTTATGATAAATCGGTATTCTATAACCCCTGATCTTACCTTTGTCATCGAGACACCGCCTGAAGTATCGCTTGAGCGAATAAAGCAGCGAAATAATGGGATAGAGTTATTCGAAGAGCTTGAGAAGCTTGAAAAGATCTCCCGTAACTTCAGGAAGGTTGCAGAGGGTAACGTCGTATTTATAGATGGGAACAGGAGCATTGAGGAGGTATTTGGGGAGGTGAGGGATAAAATTTTGATTTAAGGCTGCTCCTTTGTGCAGGTAGCCTTCTCCAGGCATAAAAATCCCCATGCACCAGATGGAAGCACCTCGCGCCAGATGGGATTAAAACCGGCATCTATAGAGAGTTTTTCCCACATATCAATGGTTATTGCATACTCATCGTCACAGAGGAGATGGCGTTTTGCGTTATCAAACATCCGATCGAGCACACCAGCACCGAGTGATGCCACGATCGTCGAGAGTACCTTTGTAAGACCTGCCATGACTCGCTCAAGCCGCACAGAATCATTCAGATCTCCTGTTGCATCGAAGTTCAGCTCACCAAGTAAAAATCTCCCACCTGGCTTAAGAACCCGGTGGATCTCGCTCAACGCGATTTGTTTCTTTTCAGGTTTAATGTGGTGCATCACAACCGATGATGTAATAACATCAAATGTCCCATCCTTAAAAGGCAGAGAGAGACAATCACCCGATCCAAGTTCTATACCGGTAGAAAAATCATAACCCTCTGCTCTAAGGTGATAAAGCTTCTCTCTAAAGACCTTCAGCATCTCGGATGAGAGATCAACGGCAACAAGCCTGCATGCTGCAACATCCATGAGCTTCAAACTCAAATATCCTGTCCCACACCCGATATCAAGCACCGTGTCTCCATTCCTTACCCGGGCGTACTCAACAATTCTTTCAACAAGTTTCTGGTACTCACGAACACGTGGAAGGATGTCATCATACTCGTCTGCCCACTCATCAAACCATTTCTTTGTTGAGGATGCACACATAATTCCCAGATACTACTCAAGCCTTATAGATCTACCCATCCAGAACTTGAGAAGCTCAATCTTCTGCATCTTCAATCCTTCTGAAGACCGTTGTTTGCGCGGATGTCTCGTGTTCAAGATTCGGCCAGTGGATCTTTATCAGATTTTCGATCCATTCTGCGATCTGTTCTATCACCACAGGATCACGGAAGTTGTGATAGATCAGTATCTCACCACTATCTTCATGATATGTCATTTCATCAATTATTCGGGCATTCTTAAACAGCTCTCGAAGAAGCAGAAAAAACTCATCAAACGGTATTTCCTTACAGTACTTTCCGCTCTTTCGCTCAATGTATGTTACACCACCTGGACAACTCTTACCCTGGATGAGATTCTCAAGAACGGTCTCAGTTATGAAGATCATTTTGTAGTTGAGCATCGCTGATGTCTCGACAACCCACTTCCACCACTCCCACCTGTTTTTAAGTTCATCGCAGAAGAACTGGTTGTAGCCAAAGTGCTCGACCACACGCTCGTATGCCCCCGCTCCCCTCTCATAGGCTATCTTCATCAGTGTCGAGGGTTCATCTATTGATTTGATTCTGTATGGGAGATCTAAAGATGCAAGACCAAGGGAGATCATCATTGCGACAAACTCATTCATGAGTGGATCGTGCCCCTTGAACTTCAGAAGGATACCTTTCTTCCCACACTCCATAACCTCCATCTCAACATTAAAACCAGCGGTATCGACTATGTTACATAATCCCCTACAGACATCATCGGTTGATGTATGCCCGTTAAGATAACCAAGCTCACACATGAGTTCTTTTATGGCATCTGGATCTGGAACGCATCCAGCCGAATTCTTGATCAGCCATCTTGCGATTAAAGGATGGAGCTGTGTTAACTCGCGCCCCTCTACAGATGGTGATCTTTTGCATGCGATCTCTATCACGGATCTTATCGCGGCGGAGATGTTACCCTCGTGCTCCTTGATGAACGGTTCGAGCATCTTGATGTGATCATCGGTCAATGAAATGTTCTTTCGTTGCATTGAGTTCACACTAACTTACAATTTCACTTAACACTAATAAACCTATCGTGCATCCACAAAGGAAAAAAGGGTTTAGAATCTTTTGAATGCCGATTAGGGTGGTGAACACATTTATAACACCCCATTCTCAATTCAATTTATATCTTTGTGATACTGAGAGATATAAAGGAATTGTATGAGAATTGCATTATTTAGCAGGGAATCCCTGCACTTAATAGAGGTAGGAGGCATGGGGGTTCATATATCATGAGCATGCGAGATTTAGTACAGATGAGAAGAAGATCCGGATTGCGCAGGATGAAGACGATCGTTGCAAAAGGTAGAATCGATGATGATATGATGGATCGGATTCTATCGCGTCTTGGTAGGTTTACAGATGGATTTAAGGAGGTTATAGCAACCGATTCACGGATGCAGGTCATGCTCGAAGGTGATCTCTGGGGTGCCATCAAGATCCTGATTGAGGAAGGGTGCGCGGTTGAGACGATACACGTCGCTGGTGACGCGGGATCAGATAAGGTGCTTGATGTCTCATGTGAGTATCTTGCAGATGGTAGAATAACGTTTGGTAATGAGGTTGCAGGATGAATTCATATCTCTGATATGAAAAACCGAAAGGAGGTGAAAAAATGGTGTTTCATAGAAGGTGGGTCATGGATCCGTTTGAAGAGATCAGACGAATGCGAGAATGGATGGATGATATATTTGGTGAAATTGGTTACGAAGGCGCAAAACTTCTGCCAGTGCCAGGCGAAGAGCTTGTAACAGCGGTGCCATCGATCGATCTAATCGATAAAGATGACAGGTTGGTCCTGAAGGCTGATATGCCGGGAATATCGAAGGAAGATCTCAATGTCGAGATCAAAGGAGATCGTCTTGAGATTTCTGCAGAGGTAAAGCACGAGGAGGAAAAGAAAGAAGAGGGATATATCAGGAAGGAACGGTCATACAGGAGATACTACAGATCAATTCCGCTTCCGGCAGAGATTGAGAGCGAGAAGGTTGAAGCTTCTTTTGAAAATGGGGTTCTGAAGATTGAGATGCCCAAAACAGAGGCTCCTGAAGTCAAGCGAATTGAGGTTAAATAGACCCCCCATCTTTTTTTATTTTTTAATGTTCACTTCCCGCTCTGTATGGGTAAGTAAAAATAAAGGGCAAGGGATGGATAAAATACCCAACCCAAACTTAATTCTTTCGCTTTAATATGTAGACTGCTGCAAGCCCTATCAGGAGAAGAGCTATGCCGAATCCAGGTTGAACTGGCGTCTCAGTCGATTCTGGCGTTTCTGCCGGTGTTTCTGTGGCAGTGGCTGTTGTGGTGGGGATCTCTGTCAGTGTTGCAGTGGCCGTTGTGGTCTCGGTTGCGGTGGCTGTAGCGTTTGCCGTTGGAGTAGCTGTCGCATTTGCGGTTTCGTTGGCTGTGGGGGTTGCTGTAACAGTGGCTGTCGCATTTGCGGTCTCATTGGCTGTAGCGGTGGGTGATATAGCATTACATTCCACCACACCCTCACCATCGGTTACCGTAACACCTGGAATAACATCATTATTCTCGTCTTTGAGCACGACATTCTGTAAAGCAAGCGCGTAGTTTCCGTCAGCGGCACCTGCCTTCACCTCAAACTCTACAGTTATGAAAGTTCCAGCAGATGGTCTGTATGTTCCCTCAGTATTCGCTATGCCATAGTGGATTGTTCCAGCACCGTCGTCACCACTGCCTGGCTCTGTGAGGTACGATGTGAAGGGGCCGCTAACTGTGATCTCGTTCACCTGCAGGACGGTCGAGTTATAGACAAGATCCATCGAAACTGCCCTGAGGTTGTATGTGGATGAGTTCACCGTGACTGTTACATGGAATGTATCACCCGGGCAGAGGTTCTCTGTCAACGCTGGGTCAATAGAGACGCTGGGTGCCGTTGCTGCTACCGTGCTTATGCCAAGAGTTACGAATAGACTGAATATTAATAGGGATACGGTTAAGCCCGCCAACCCTCTTTTACTATCCATTGTTTTCATACTTTACACCTTGTATTCTAAGCATTGGACTATTATCATGGACATTAGGTACCATACCCTCCAGCAAACTGAACGAAGTCATCGAAGTCGATGTCACCATCGTCATCAAAGTCGCCGAGAGCGTTGTACTCGGGATCACCGGTGGTAGAACCATATACTCCTGCAAACTCCACAAAATCATCGAAGTCGATGTCACCATCACTATCGAAGTCACCTTTACATGAGAAAGTAAAAAAACACAGGGGATACCGATCTACTGCCCCTGCACCACCTGCTATTTGATAGGGTACATCCCCGATTCCATCACCGTTATCATCCACACAGAAATAATCGTTCCAGTAATTACCACCCGATGGATAGCCATCATCCCAGATGTTGGTATTCATATCATCACATCCCTGAATTATGTTATCAATGAATTTATTGTGGTGCACTCGATTATCACATGACGAGTTTATATAAATTCCGTTTTTGTTTGAAGTTAGATTACATTCTGTAATCACATTATTCGATGATTCATAGAGATATATGCCATAATCATTATCCAGACTGGTCACATTCGTTATCGTTGAGTTGTTCGTGTAGGTAAAGAGTACACCCTTTACATTCTCGCCTATGGTTATGCCTTCGACGGTTATATCATCCGAGTTCACAACACCCAGAAAACCAGCGTTCCACGAGGGGTCTATGACCAGACCACTCTGATTTATAATCAGATAAATAGGCTTACCATTTACGGTATTTGTACTATCAAGATCATGGATGTAGTCTGAGAGGCTTTCACCGCTTACACCAAAGTTATAGCTGTTATTCGATATTGAATTGTTATGCAGTCTGCTTCTTGAAGAATGGTTGAGGTAAATGCCATACTTATTATCGGATATGATATTATCGAAGATGCTGCAATGATTTACACTCTCAAGAATTATCCCGGTTTCTGATACTGCCCCCTCCACCGTAAACCCGCTTATATTTACAGAATCAGCAGTTACATTAAAGACATGCTCATCTGGATTTCTTGCAACAATGATACAACCTCCGGCCCCGCTTGTCGATCGGATTGTTACACCCTTGTTTACCTTAATGTTCTCATGATACACCCCATCTTCAACCTCAATGATATGCCCATTTAACGTATCATGATCATCTATTGCAGCCTGGATTGTGTAAAAATCCTCTGATGTGTTAAGGTTGTGAACAGGCGTTGGTCCTGATACGTTATCAATCACGAGTGGAAATCCATAATCGCTATACTGTTCAAGATCACCATAATGAACCCTCCCATATCCACCTTCGCCCCAACCCTCTCCCCATGAGTTCTTTATGATCCAGTATTCACCGGTATCATTGTATCCAACAAGCACAACCGCATGGTTTGGGGTACCACTCCATCCATCAAGTGGTTCATAAATACCACCTGTGTAATAGAACATGTCGTCAGGGGCATCAAGTGCAACGACCATGGGACCATAATTTTCAAGCCCCCATTTGTAAGCTTCTGTTGTGCCCGGCACAACCTGATAGATGTCTCCAATCGTCCATGCACCATCCTCCCAATCTGTGCATGGGGTACAGTCGCTATTATCGGCAAGGTATGGAAAGCAGTCCTCCACTGGCACACCATTCTCCTGGATATAAAAGAAAGCACCGAGTGGATCGCCACCACCACAGTTCCCAGCAGGACAGCAGGCAGATACAAGGTGCTGCTCTGATAGATCCAGGTCAAAGTCAGGATCGTTGAGTTCGATGTTTACCCGAGCCTCGATCACCCCAAGATCTGCAAACGCCCAGCAACTCCCACACGAAGCCTGATTTTTCACAGTGGTCATCCAGTCTCCTCCGTTCACATCTCGCCAGTCGAACGTTCCGTAAGATGTGGATGTGGAGTTTACCCTCAATTCCACAGGCGCCTTGAGGGTCTGGGCAGTAGATAGTAATGTACCAGAGTTAACTTCAAGACCACATAACGCCCTTTTCTCCTCAACTGAAAGATTGGATACTGATGTCACCCCGGCAGTCCAGTTCAAATTCCTATCTCTTATTTCCTGCTGTATGGGATAGAGGTCATAGAAGCTCATCCCGGCATCATCAAGAATTTTTCCAACCTCATCGAGATTTGCATCCTCATATGCAGTTGCAACGCAAGAGAACGTTAATAGGAACAGAACTAAAATCGTTAATGCGATCTTCAAAGTCACACCTCTTCTGTAGCTTATATTTCTTCTTTTATATTTATTACCCCTCTCGGTATTTCAAAAATATAAAGAATAGGGAGAAGAAGAGACACTCTTCTTGTTCACTCCCTCTGCATGTACAGATAGACCAGTACAAGCCCGATCAGTATCAGTACGATCGCACCGATGATCATGTACCAGCTAACAGCACCCTGCTCTTCGCCTGGTGTTGGTTCTGGTGGTTCTGGTGTGGCTTCCTCGGTTGCTGCTGGTGGCTCGGTTGCTGTTGCGGTCACTTCTTCTATCGTAGACCTTGTTGAATCAAGCGGATACGCATCTTTGCCATCCCATACACCGTCACCATCGGTATCAGGATCACATGGATCGGTTATCCAGCCATCTGCGCCTTTAACAGTTTCTTCAAAGTCATTGAGACCATCTCCATCAGTGTCAGGGTTGTCCGGGTCTGTGCAGCCACTCATTTCATCTATATCTGGAATACCATCACCGTCCGAGTCAGTGGGGCCGCTTCCGCCTCCACCTCCTCCACCTGGACCAGTTCCACCTGATTCGGTGGCAGTTGGTGAAAGAGTTGGTTCTTCAGTCGGCTCAGGAGTGGGCTCATCTGTCGGTTCTGACTCACCTGCTGCACCAAGGTCAAGCTTTCTCGGTGGTTCCATGTTCTGCCATGTGGCAGTCTCATTTGCACGAACACCATTGACGTAGAAGACGATCGTTGAGCCGATATCTGCTGCACTGCCATTTACTATAAGATAGTTGAGATTATCACCATACTTCCCTTCTGTCGTGACCGTGGTACTTCCACGAAGCTCACCATCGATGTACGCGCTTACTACTGTCTCGATTGGAGCATCGGTACCGTTCAAAGTTACATTACCATAGAACTTGTTTGGGGGCAATGGTGTTGTATCACCCATCACCGATGTCATCGATACCGCTGTGAAGACTGAGAGTAAGAGTAGTGCCAGTATGCCAATCGCTGCAAGTTTTTTCATTTCCATAACTATTACCTCCTAATCTCTAATTATATACCACCTCTTCGTTTCTTTCTGAAATAGAAGAGAATACCTGTGATTCCAATTGCAATCAGGATCGCTTCGATTATCAATATCGCATATATTGTTCTAAGATTTCCCGATTCACCCGGGATTTCTTCATCCGAAGCCTCGTTACCACCAAAGATTGAGTCGATCACACTACTTATGGCTCCATCCGATTGGTTGAATGAATCAGTACTACTCTCGCCCTGGGCGTGATCCTGGGGTGCTGGCGTTTGAGTTGCTGTTGCAGCTGGTGTTGCTGTTACCGTGGGACGAGGTGTGGGGGTTGGTACAGGTGTTTCCTTGGGTTCACCACTTGCTGTGAGGTTAAGTACCTGTGGAGGATTCATTGCCTTCCAGGTTGCAGTCTCCTCAGCTGGAACACCTGCAAGTGTGAAGGTTATTGTCTTTCCCTCATCAGATGCACTACCATCTACTACAAGATAGAGAGATGGAGGTTCACCATATTTACCCGGTGTTGTAACAATCACACTCCCTCGAAGCTCGCCATCGATGTACGCCTTCACCATGTATCCAGCAGCAAGCGGCTCACCGTTTAGATTTACAGTACCCCAGAACTTGTTTGGCGGGAGTGGTGTGGTGGATTGCTCATCTGCTGATACAACAGGAGCAAACGCTCCGATAAGCATGATCAAAACTAATCCTGTAACAGCTAAGTCTTTCATTTTCATTTTTTCACCTCTAAATCGTTTTTTTTTACAACCCTGAATTTGATAAATAATAAAAAAAGAAAGGAAAAATAATCCTTTCTATATCGCTATTTTTTTCGATCACCTCATGCAGTTGTTCCAGGCATCAGGTGCTCTTCAGTCAGGAACGCCCAGTATCCATAGCCCGGTGTCATACTGTCGAACTCAGAGATTCCTGGGGCTGCTGGGTAGTTGTACACGAGTCTTACATCTGTAGGCGACATTCCCTGTTCTTCGAGCGTTGCGATCATCGTTGCCTTATCTTCACAGCACACATTGCTGAGTCCTGTGGCAACGACAAAGTCCTCAACGCTCCAGACGGTGTCATCGATATGCCCGATCATGTTCCAGCCTTGATACAGCTCCTGTACCGGTGGGATCAGGACCGACCTGTCGTAGTAGATACAGATCGCCTCAGGTGCAACCTTGTAGACCCAGTATCCCTGACATGGTGCAACGATTATATCACCATCGTTGATCCATGAAGCGGTTGACGCATCATAGTAAGACGCGGTCTCACCAGGTACCAGATCAAAGAGTGTTGTTGCATTGACACCAAATGGCAGGATCGGCTTTGGCACTGAAACCAGGTTCCACCCTGCTTCAAGGTAGAGCACAAAGTCCGCATCACAGCACGGTAGAATCTCCACACCGATCTGGTCTTCTCCGGTCTGACCTATATCGTCTTCCATCGTCGCCCGTATCAGGTAGCAACCAGGATCCAATCCGGTTGTATTCCATGGACTGGTGATCTCTATCCAGCTATTTCCATCATCTGCTACACCGTTGCAGTCCGCATCATAGTAGTACTCGATGACCGTGGATACAATATCACCTTCACCACTGAGATCGACAACGCTGATCGTGACCTGATCATCTGGGCACAGTTCTGCACCGTCTGCTGGCTCGGTTATGTCCGGGATTGGTGGGTTATCCACGCAATACACCTCAGCCGCACCATCGGTTACGGTAACACCTGGAATGTCATCGTTGTTTTCATCCTTGAGCACGACATTCTGCAGATCGAGTGCATACGTCGCATCAGGTGCCCCAGGCAAAACCTCAAACTCCACAGTTATGAAGGTTCCAGCTGATGGTGTATAAGTACCTTCAGTACTGGACATTCCATAGTGGATCGTTCCAGCACCGTCGTCACCACTGCCTGGCTCTGTGAGGTATGTTGCGAAGAGTCCATTCTCCGTGATTGTGTTGACCTGTAGCACAGCCGGATTATACACCAGATCCAGTTGAACGGCTCTGAGGTTGAATGTGTCGGAGTCCACCTCGACCGTGACCGTGAATGTATCACCCGGGCAGAGATCTTCAGTTAACGCTGGGTTAACATAGACCTCAGGACCTGCTGGTGGTGCACCACAATCTACCTCAGCCGCACCGTCGGTTACGGTAACACCTGGAATGTCATCGTTGTTCTCATCCTTGAGCACGACATTCTGCAGATCGAGTGCGTATGTGTTGTCTGGAACGCCGGCCTTCACCTCAAACTCTACGGTTACAAGGGTTCCAGATTCTGGTCCGTAGGGTGGATTCGTACTGGCTATAGCGAGGTTCAGCTCTCCGTCGTCTGTGAGATCGCTTAGATCCAGATAGTTACCTGCTCCAAAGAGATCATCCTCGACAGTAGCACCGTTTACCTGGAATTTGGTTGTATCATACACCAGATCCAGTTGAACGGCTCTGAGGTTGAATGTGTCGGAGTCCACCTCGACCGTGACCGTGAATGTATCACCCGGGCAGAGATCTTCAGTTAACGCTGGGTTAACATAGACCTCAGGACCTGCTGGTGGTGCACCACAATCTACCTCAGCCGCACCGTCGGTTACGGTAACACCTGGAATGTCATCGTTGTTCTCATCCTTGAGCACGACATTCTGCAGATCGAGTGCGTATGTGTTGTCTGGAACGCCGGCCTTCACCTCAAACTCTACGGTTACAAGGGTTCCAGATTCTGGTCCGTAGGGTGGATTCGTACTGGCTATAGCGAGGTTCAGCTCTCCGTCGTCTGTGAGATCGCTTAGATCCAGATAGTTACCTGCTCCAAAGAGATCATCCTCGACAGTAGCACCGTTTACCTGGAATTTGGTTGTATCATACACCAGATCCAGTTGAACGGCTCTGAGGTTGAATGTGTCGGAGTCCACCTCGACCGTGACCGTGAATGTATCACCCGGGCAGAGATCTTCAGTTAACGCTGGGTTAACATAGACCTCAGGACCTGCTGCTGTGACTGTACTCACGCTAATGGTTGCGAAGAGACTAAATATTAAGAGGAGGGCTGCAAAGCCCGCCCCTGTCATTCTTGCCTTCATTGTCTTCACCTCATTAACTCATCTGTCCGCATTTCACGGACAGGATGTGCCATAGACGCCTGCAAACTCCACGAAGTCATCGAAGTTGATGACGCCATCGTCGTTGAAGTCGCCGAGAGCGTTGTAGTTGGGATCACCACTGGAAGAACCGTATGCTCCTGCAAACTCCACGAAGTCATCGAAGTTGATGACGCCATCGTCGTTGAAGTCGCCTTTGCATGTCGGTGGTGGCGGTGGCGGTGTCTGAGTTGTCTTCGTCACATAGATATCCGTCGGATCTGCTGGGTCATACCAGAACTTCGCGCGGTCGCCTGACTTGGTAACGATTGGCTCATATGGATCACTATCCCAGATCGTTGTCTCTGCCTCTGGTGCAAACCATGCAAGCGTCATCAGGTAGAGTTCGCCCTCTGGTAGCACGAATGCTGTGTACTGCTCTGGGTATGTGTGGAACCACTCAACCATCCACTGTTCGCTGAGAAGACTCGAGCAGTAGTCGTTATGGATGAAGTTCGGACCGAGACACTCAGGCTCATCCAGTATCTCAAGCAGTGATCCTGTGAACCGTGGCTCAATCGACTCTTCGGTGTACCAGATCTCGAGTGGTGGTCGTGCGATCTTATCGCCGATCTTATCCTGCTGATCCTGTGGTATGAACTGGTATGGCAGCACATCAACGAGCACCTCGTGATCCTCGCTGAACGGTGCTGGCTCTGGAATTAGCTCATAGGGCTCCAGTACATCGAGATGCTTGCCGTAGATCTTGATCGGGAACTTTGGAAGCTTCTCGCGGATCGTGATGTACTTGAAGCAGTCACCATCGTAAGTACCGATAGGTCCTGTCATGATCGCAGCCACGCTGTAGAGGACACCATCCACGATGAATGCTTTCTGGTTCCAGTAGAGGTTAGCCCCTATGTTTGCATGGGTCTGACCAAACATTCGTCCGACCTCAACGATCGCCTTATTATCATTTGCATCAGCCTGTATCAGCTTCACGTAGAAGGTCGTTCCTTCATTTCTCATCGCACCGCGGTAGAAGAGCACGTAGTTACCCTCTGCTATCGTAACGTCCTGTTCACAGTTTGTACTGCTGCCACCCTCGTTGTCACAGACATCAAGGATCGCAACATCTGGATAGCTGAAGACCTCCTTGAGTGTAACCTTGTGGTCGAAGAACTGGAGTGTGTCTCCCTCGTTCATGTACTTCCTGAGTGTGAAGACAACCGTCTCATCGCCGTTAAGTGCAATACCATCGGGGTTCATGGACTCATTCACGCCATCCTGATCGATATCCATGCCGAGCGTGTTCTCACTCTCAACCCTCACTGCATCACGGGCGCCATCGCCATCTGCATCGAAGCTGTTTAAGCCTCTGTACGGACTTGCTGGGTCGTGTGCCATCGGTATAAGAAGCTTGCTTCCGGCATCAACCATGATCGGCATTCTCCAGTCATCCACCGTCATGTAGGTGAACTCCTGCACAACCGCCGGACCATATGTGTCTGCATTCCAGACATTGTGACCCTCAGGTGCGGCTGGATCTTCTGGGTTGTTCCACTCGACGATGCTCTCTCGGTCACGTACCTTCTCCCATTCAGGCTTTGCGTTCCACTCATCAAGTGTCCTTACCTCAAGTCCGGTTGGTGTCTGGATTACAACATCCCAGTCGCCGTCCCGGTCGCGGTCCTTGAACCACTCCTTCTCATACCACATCCGCTTGAATACCTTCTCCTGTGGGCGCTGAACCTGCAGTCCGTCCTCACAGAGGTAGTAGTCAAGCTCATCATAGCCCTGGTTGTGGTCCATGATCGCGGGGTTGAAGGTCATGAAGTCCTTCACCGGTGCCTGTGGGTGCTGCGGGAAGAACGGTGCCTCAGGATCCGTGTACGGCTTGTTCTCACAGGGTATGGATTGATCTCCGGCGCCCTCGCCGAAGGTTCCGTAGAGCCTGATCGAGGAGTCGCTCTCATTGACGTAGAGGTGTCCTGTGCAGTCCTCGTACCAGAACTTCAAACGGTCGCCTGACTTGGTATCGATTGGCTCATATGGATCACTATCCCAGATCGTTGTCTCTGCCTCACATGCCCTCCATGAGAGTGTTACAAGTACCCTCTCCTGTGGTGGTATGATGAAGTTTGTGTACTGCTCTGGGTATGTGTGGAACCACTCAACCATCCACTGTTCATCATCGAGTTCAAGTGAGTCAACCATGCGGTTCGGACCAAGCTTATATGGCTCATCCAGTATCTCAAGCAGTGATCCTGTGAACCGCTCTTCGATATCCTCTTCGTCGTACGTGATGTTAAGTGGTGGTCTTGGCTCTTTCTCACCGATCTTATCCTGCTGATCCTGTGGTATGAACTGGTATGGCAGCACATCAACGAGCACCTCGTGTGGCTCACAGAACGGTGCCATCTCTGGAAGCATCTCACCAATGTCCCATACCTCAAGATGCTTGCCATAGATCTTGATCGGGAGCTTTGGAAGCTTCTCGCGGATCGTGATGTACTTGAAGCAGTCGCCGTTCTCTTCACCTATAGGTCCTGTCATGATCGCAGCCACGCTGTAGAGTACCTCATCCACGATGAATGCTTTCTGGTTCCAGTAGAGGTTAGCCCCTATGTTTGCATGGGTCTGACCAAACATTCGTCCGACCTCAACGATCGCTTTCTCATCACCTGAATCAGCCTGTATCAGCTTCACGTAGAAGGTCGTTCCTTCATTTCTCATCGCACCGCGGTAGAAGAGCACGTAGTTACCCTCTGCTATCGGAACGTCCACTTCACAGTTTGTACTGCCGCCACCCTCGTTGTCACAGACATCAAAGATCGCATTATCAGCAGCGCTGAAGACCTCCTTGAGTGTAACCTTGTGGTCGAAGAACTGGAGTGTGTCTCCTGCGTTCATGTACTTCCTGAGTGTGAAGACAACCGTCTCATTGCCGTTGAGTGGGATACCATCGGGGTTCATGGACTCGATGATACCATCCTGGTCGATATCCATGCCGAGTGTTGCCTCGCTCTCAACCGCAACAACATCACGCTCTCCATCAAGGTCTGCATCGAAGCTGTTCAAGCCTCTGTACGGACTTGCTGGGTCGTGTGCCATCGGTATAAGAAGCTTGCTTCCGTTCTCTACCATGATCGGCATTCTCCAGTCATCCACCGTCATGTAGGTGAACTCCTGCACGATCGCCGGACCATAGGCGTCTGCATCCCAGACATCATGACCAGCAGGTGCGGCTGGATCTTCTGGGTTGTTCCACTCGACGATGCTCTCTCGGTCACGTACCTTCTCCCATTCAGGCTTTGCGTTCCACTCATCAAGTGTCCTTACCTCAAGTCCGGTTGGTGTCTGGATTACAACATCCCAGTCGCCGTCCCGGTCGCGGTCCTTGAACCACTCCTTCTCATACCACATCCGCTTGAATACCTTCTCCTGTGGGCGCTGAACCTGCAGTCCACTCTCACAGAGGTAGAAGTCAAGCTCATCATAGCCCTGGTTGTGGTCCATGATCGCGGGGTCAAAGGTCATGAAGTCCTTCACCGGTGCCTGTGGATGCTGTGGGAAGAACGGTGCCTCTGGATCCGTGTACGGCTTGTTCTCTGGTTGTAAGCCGGTCTCTGGATCTACAGCACTCTGATTTCCAGCGCCCTCGCCAAAGGTTCCGTAGAGCCTGATCGAGTCCTTGCAGACATCACTGCTACCAAGTAGCGGACCTGGACCTGTGTCGCCGTCTGATGGCTGCGCCATCGTCGGTGTCAGCGCCACTGTAAAGATGGTTGTAACCATCATCGCTGCAATCACTATTGTTAGCAATCTCTTGCTACTATTCATATCTTTTTAAACCTCCTATCTCAATTTTTATCATAGCACACTTAACCTAAGCGTGCTTATGACAGGTTTTGTTTGTCCAAAAGCTGATATAAAAGTAAAGTAACGGATGAACAGCGTGAAAAATGGCATTTAAGCACGTGCAGGATCCAGCCACTCAAGGTCATCAAAGAGGATGTATCATGCCATATCTTACCTACCCCTTCATTACCTCGTGACATGGATCTTACAATGCTTGAAACACCTTTCCCTCGCCTCATCCGCTACTACCTTCTATACCAACCTTTGGTTTACATCCCTCTATCTTCATGTTCATGTATATAAACTTAATCAACATCAAAGATGGAGGGTATGTGCATAACAACCATACACCATGAAAAACATCAAAATAACATTTTAAATCGGGCTCAAAATAACTTCCTGACATACATGATTGATCAGGTTATGCATCCCGCGGTTCGATCGGGCATATCTGAACGACCGCCATGCATCTCGTTCAGATATATAAATCATCTTATTCCACCCACCCCATAGAGTTAACCTTAAATCTTATGACAAAGTTTAGTGGATGTGAGCCGCTATAACTCAGTTGGTAGAGTGTCTGGCTGTTAACCAGAATGTCGGAGGTTCGAGTCCTCCTGGCGGCGTTGGGGGTTTCTGTCCAAGATGTCAATCAGCGAGACATTCAATGAACTTGAGGGAAAAGGCGCCTTGATAGGTTATATCACATGCGGTGACCCAAACCTCGAGATGAGCCTCAGGATCGCGAAAACGGTAGCAGAAGAGGTTGACATAATCGAGCTTGGAATCCCCTTCTCAGATCCGATAGCAGACGGTGCAACGATTCAGGCGGCATCAGACAGGGCACTTAAATCTGGAATCAGAGTGGATGACTGTTTCAGAATCGCATCCGAGATAAAGGGCACAACCAAGGTCTTTATGACATACTACAACATCATACTCCAGCGTGGGATCGATAAATTCCTCTCAGACTGTGTGGATGCGGGGGTTTCAGGCTTGATCGCACCTGATATCCCAATAGAAGAATCAGGCGATCTTTTAAGAGCTTCAGAAAAGTATGGGATTGATCTGATCTTTGTGGTAGCCCCAACAACAGATGATGATCGCATGAATCGAATAATCGAGGATACAAGGGGTTTTCTCTATGTTGTCTCCCATCTCGGTGTTACAGGTGCAAGAGAGAACCTTGACAGGAGTACGGTTGAGTTCATAAAGCATGTCAGGAAGATTGCAGATGGCAGAATTCCGATAGCAGTTGGATTTGGGGTTTCAACTCCCAAACATGTCGAAGAAGTCATAAAAGCAGGTGCGGACGGTGCGATTGTTGGAAGTGCGATCATCAACGTTGCATCAGAGGGCATGGGTGATGAGAAGGATTTTGAACGACTTCGTGCCTTTGTACAGGATCTCAGGCGAGCGGCACACCATGCGTGAACTTCTCAAGCTCAAGCACCTTCTCCCACAATCTTTTGCAACTGCAATCAAGTCTTGAAAGGTCTTTGAGGTCCTGTGTAATCGAGAAATGCCTTATCGCATCTTTAACTATATTATCACATTTTCTGCAATTATGAGGTCCCCATGGCTTTCCTGCGGCTATCGGGTCTGAGATTATTGCAATATCATCAAAACGCCTATCCGCTCTGATCTGTTTCATAACCTCGACTGCGCTCCAGAGCCAGGGAGGTCTGTAATACCCTTTTTTCCAGAGATCGTACAGTGGCGTATGCTCTCTTACGGTTGTAAGATTTAATGAGATCGTTTTTGTGTAGGGAATAAGTTCCTCTGCGGATTTTAGCATATCATCGATTGCCTCCTTCTCTGTTAGATATGGAGGTTTCAGAAGGAGATACGTCCTGATGCCAGCACCAGCCTCTGCGGCAACCTTTACTGCATGCTTGAACTCCTCAAAGTTAAACCCTTTATCGATTGAGTTGCGTCTTATCGCATCGGAGGTCGTCTCAAGCCCGATCGCGACCTCAAAGTTATCAAAGATCTCTGACGGATACTTGATCGATGATGGGGTTACAAACTCAGGCCTTGACTCTATTATGAGCTTTCTGATGCGATCAATGGGCAGGCGTTCAATGAGTTTTTTCTGGAGATCTTCTGTGATCTCACGGGTATCAAAGAAACTACCAGATGTGAATATCTTGACCATAAGCTCGCCCTCGGGAAATCTTGAGATCGCATCATCGATCTGTGAGATGAGATCTTCATCTGAAGGTGGTCTGCTTGCTCCATCAAGATAGTAGTTGCAGATCTTACATCGCCTCCAGTGGCAGCCTGATGTCCTGAGGATAATTGTAACAGCACGGATCGGCTTAAAATCTATGATGTCCCATCCGATTCCGAGATATACTCGATTGGCTGATCCATATTTATGTTTCGTCACCACGCCTTATCTAAATCACCGGAAGTGTTAAGCTTAACCATTCGCGGCGGATGTGTTGTATGACCTGCTGAGCTTTTGAAGAATCCAATAGAGCATAGCCACGCATACAGCATAGATTGCAATCACCACAATCGCATCACTCCTCACACCGCTACTTCCGAGTGTCAGACGTGCTATCAGGTTGAAGGGTATCACAGGATAGGTACAGGTGATCGTGAAAAAGAGAACGAGAAGAAGTGAGTAGAGGAGCTGCACCTTTCCTCGATCGATCAATCTCAGTGAGAGGATGGAACAGAGAAGAGTTAGAATCGCTGTTACAAGAAGAACGACTGTAACCGTGAGTAATATATTTTGAACTGCAATCCCGTTCAGATAAAGAAGGATAAGCCAGCACAACGCCTGTATAGGTGCAATTATCGTGGCAACAAATAACTTTCCGTCAACGATCTCTATCAATCTGATCGGTGATACAAGTAGCATATCGAGCGTTTTGCGATCGATCTCCTCTGTTATAAAATCTATCATCAACCCACCTGATATGAAGGCTGGAGTGAGCATCAAAAGCGGTATCAGGAGGGTATAAATAAACTCGAAGAACTCTGTGGATTTCTTGCCCCCACTTGCCCCTTCTGGTAGGTCAAGATCGATCGCAGGAACGTCTACACCCCGTACTTGCCTGACCCTCTCCTCAAATGCTTCAAGTGGCTCTTTGAGATGGATCATGATGACCATCGCCTCGATGCTATCCTTTGGAAGATAGAGTGTGATCTCGATCGGTTCGTCTCCATCAATCGATACATCGGGAACAGAAAGTATCCCATCGATCGTGCCCGCAAAAAAAGCCTCTTCTGCATCATCCATTTCCTGAAACGTTATAACACTCAATTTATCATCTGACCTGATCAGACCGGTTATCACCCCATCAGAATCCCCCACAACACCGAGTGTCGCATCTTTAAAGTTGTAATCTTCAAGTGCCCCAGGATTGTATAATGACACGAGTCCAACGACAAGGAAGGATGAAAAGAGGGCGATGAAAAGCTGAATTAAGATGGCAAGAAGGAGAGTTTTCTCAGTTATGAGACTTCTAAACTCCTTTCGTGCAATTATCGCTCTGTTACCCAAAGAGGTACCCCCATACAATTGTCAGGTTATAGAGGCAATGTACAGCGATAGACAGGGTGAGAAATGGCAAAAAACCACCTTTTTTGTGGCGATAAACACCAAAAGAGAGGATCATAGCGGTTGTTGTGTGGAGCAGGAGCGGCAGGATCAGCTTCCCTGTAAAGAAAATCGATACACCGAATATTGAACCGGTGATCGAGGTGATTGCAAGAAGAAGGAGAAGTTTTTCGCCAAGAAAGAACCCGAAGCCTGAAACAAAACCCAAAATGAGCGCATTCTTGATATTGGACTCGACTATTCCCCGTACCAATGCTGTGGCAGGTCCCATTGATTTTACAATCTCCTCGACAGATGCTGCAGCAAGTATCACACCGATTACAGAGTACGGGAGAGGTATGCTAAAAAGAAGTGAGATCGACATGAGCTCTGCCATATAAGCAAATGGGATTAGCATCATGGAGAGAAGAAGAACTGCAACAAAAATATGCGTTCGTTTCGCGCGTCTGAGGAATGAATCGAATATATCAAGCACCTTCTCACGCACAGGTTTCTCTGTGAATAGATCTTCCTCCCTGAAGATCAGTATCCCACCTGCGAAGAGCATAAGTGCGGTGAGATAGAACGGGGTTGTTGAGAAGATATATTCCTGAATTGTGATCCATTCTCCATCTAAAATCCTTATTACAAGTGTCATGGGTGAGATACTGCTTATCGCATGTATGTTCATGAAAACAGCAGGAAAAAAGAGGTAGCCAGAGGTTATGGCAGCAAAGAAAACCGATATGAACGTAAGCTCCTTGAAGCTCCTTGTCAGGATGCCAGCAAGAAAGAATGTTGCAAGGAAAAATAGGGCGACTGGAAGAAGTATAAGATTTATTACGGCTATATCTAAAGCTTCAATCCTGAGATAGATGAGAGTTGCTGTTGTAATTAAAATTGAGAGTGCGAGATATGGGAGAAGTTTTCCAAGAACAAGTTCCCAGGTTTTTATGGGTGCAACAAGCAGCAACTCACCCCTTCTGTTTATTCGCTCTTCCATGATACTCGACGAGTAAAGCTGGGTCAAGAAGTAGAGCGGAAAGATGAAGATGAACGAAACCACGATCGATCCAAACGGAAGTGGAGGCGTCAGTTCAGAGGGAGTTGTGAATGATCCGTCCTCAAAGAGTCGTTCCCTGATGTTTCCTCTCCCATCAGAACTTTCTGAAGACTTAAAATCTTCTCCATCTGTCTGTGGCAAATCACGCCTTTGTGTGGGAGATGGGGTAGTCTTAAGACCATTATCAACTCTTTTCTCCTTCTCTGTCACATCTTCTTCTCTTATTGATGGGAGTGCGAAACTTTCAGGCCGTTTCAGGTACTCAGTTCTGATCCAGACGGGAAACGCATTATAAAACTCAAAATCTCCAGATTCGACCTTTGAGTTCAGAAGATTGGTTTTGTAGGACTTTGATGTATCTTCAAGTGCATTGAGCGCTGCATACGATTTTTCACGGTCATAAAGATATACATTATTATCCATAACGAGAATATCAACCTTCCCCTCTTCCAGTGCGTTGAAACCGCCATTTTCATCGGTTAAAAAGACTTCAAATCGATTATCAGATGATATTAACGGCAGATATTCATCACCAACAATTGCAACCGAGTATATCCTCTCGTTCATCTCAATATGCATATCAGAAGCAGATACAGCAAATAGAGCAAGTAGTATGAGTGCAACCAGAAAAAGAATGATGTACTCTCTGTTCAAAACACCTCGTGATCGCAGTATCTCCCATCTGGCAACGATTAGTACTCCCCTCATCCCTTTCCCCTCAAAGCTGCAGGCTGCGTGGCAGATTTGCCTTAAATTAAAATATATTTACCCACATATCTATATAAATCCCATTCATTATGCACAGAATGAAACAATTCAAAAAAAGGTTTATACCAGAAGATAATAAATTCAATTATGTTCAAAGAAGATGATATTAACGCTATTAAGTCGAGAGAGGAAGCGTGGCTTAAGCGGGTGGAGGGCGTCAAAGAACGAAAGTCAAACTTTGAGACGTACTCAGGTATACCTGTAAAACGCCTGTACACGCCTGCAGACATAAAAGACCATAAGTATTTAGAAGATGTTGGATTTCCGGGTGAAGCGCCCTATGTCAGAGGCGTGTATCCGACGATGTATCGCAGTAGATTCTGGACAATACGGTTATTCTCTGGATTTGGGACACCAGAGGATACCAACAAGCGATGGAGGATGCTATATGAGGAAGGTGAAACCGGCTTCAGTGCTGCGGTGGATGTCTTGACCTTCAACGGAATCGATCCCGAAGATCCAAGGGCTGATGTTGAAGTGGGTACAGAAGGAGTTCCACTCTATTGTATCGATAGCATGCACGCACTCACAGACGGTCTCCCCATCGATAAGATCTCGGTTGCCCTTGTCGTTGAACCGTTCTCATCTGCACCTGTCTGTGCGATGTACTTTAACATGGCAAAGGAGCGGGGAATCGAGATAAACAGGTTGATGGGCACGTGCCAGAACGATATACTCACAATGACATGTGGGTTCGTTCCGTTCGAATCTGTACCCCCAGACCAGATGTTGAGGCTTGCGTGTGACCTGATTGAGTGGTGTGTACCACAGAAGAACGTGCCGAAGTGGCATCCGATAAACTTCACAACATACAACTATCGTGAAGGCGGGATCGATGCCATCCAGGAACTTGGTTTTGGGTTTGCAAATGCGATCACACATATCGATGAACTCATTGAGCGGGGCTGGAAGATCGATGACTTCGTCAACAGACTTGCATTTCATCTCTCAGCGCACAAGGACTTCTTTGAGGAGATCGCAAAGTATCGTGCTGCAAGGCGGATCTGGTATAAGTTGATGAGGGATAAGTATGAGGCAAAGGATCGCCATTCTTATGAGTTCAGGTTCCACATCCAGACCGCAGGAAGCTCGCTCACCGCACAGCAACCGATGGTAAACATTGTGAGAACCGCATACCAGGCGCTCTCTGCTGTACTTGGTGGCTGCCAGTCGATGCATACCAACTCCTATGATGAAGCGATCTGTCTGCCATCAGAAGAAGCTGTGAAGCTTGCATTGCGGACACAGCAGATCCTCCAGGAAGAAACAGGTGTGGCGAATACAATCGATCCACTTGCAGGTTCATATTATGTTGAGTGGCTCACAGATGAGATCGAGGAACGTGTATGGAAGTACCTCGATCGGATGGAGAAGGGGGGCGGAAATGTCGTCAAGCTCCTTGAGAATGGGTGGCTCTATCGTGAGATGGCTGAAGCCTTCCACAAGCGGCAGAAAGCGATCGATGAAGGAGAGGAACGTGTTATCGGGGTTAACTGCTACCTCTCGAGCGAGGAAGAACCACCAATCGTCTTCAGGACAAACGAAAGATCGGGAGAAATCGAGCGAGAACGGTTGAGAAAATTGCGAGAGCGCCGTGATTCTCGCAAGGTTGAGGAACTCCTCGATGTGCTCAGAAGAGTATGTGACAGGGGCGAAAATGTACTCCCAGCTGTGATGGATCTTACAGCAGCCGGTGCAACACTGGGCGAGATCTGCGATGTTTACCGTGAAGTTCTCGGAACATGGACACCGCCTATTGTGATATGAGGCGATACGATGGAAACGGATAGGAAGATTCGGGTTTTAATGTCAAAACCAGGTGTTGACGGTCATTGGAGAGGGATCGTTACGGTCTCCAGGGGCCTGAGAGATGCAGGGATGGAAGTGATATTCGGCGGTTTCCAGTCGATCGAGGAGATCGTTGAGGCTGCAATCGAGGAAGATGTCGATGTCATCGGGCTCAGCATCCACTCACAGGCGCATATCTCATGGACCGAGCGTATCGTATCTATCATGAAGGAGAAGGGAATCTTCGATGATGTTCTGCTCATAATTGGCGGTGTAATTCCAACGCTCGATCATGATCGGCTAAAGGAGATCGGGGCTGGCGAGGTATTCGGTCCTGGTACGCCGATACGAGAGATTGTGGACTACATAAAAGCAAATGTTAAAAGAGCAAAAGCCGCCGCATGATTCACGGTGGCACCAACCTTTTTTATTTTTCTGCCAGGGTCTTTACAATCTGTTCACCGATCTTATTAAGCTCAAAATACCCCTCTTTTCGCTCATTCGCAGGTTTCAGAAGAAAATCAGCGATATGCAGATGAAATTTGACTTCATCTCGTTTAATCCCGATGTTAGATGCGATGTCGTCTATCGTCTTCGGCCCTGAAAGGAGTTGTCTCAGCACCTGTTTCCGTGTGCTATTTGCAAGGATCATGAGGTATTTTTTGTTATATGCACGGTTGCCCTCCTCTGGATTTTCGTACTTCTCGATGAACTGATCATATTTCTCAAAGTCTGAGTCTGTAAAGGCTTTTGAAGGGCAACCATAGTACTCTCTCTTTTCTTCAGCCATCCCTATCCACTCAACCTCATTTAAGTCTTGATCGCCTGCTTGGGAAGGGGAGTTCACCCCCGAGTGTTGTGCCAGGTGAGATCCTGCGCCAGCGAATTATGCGTCGAAGGTCTGTGAGGAGTGCATCAAACTCGGCCCTGGCATCGGGAATCGCTGCACTCCCTTCACTTTTCACCTTTTTAGCGATCGCTTCAACCTTTGTCAGTATCTCCTTCAGTTCCTCATCCTTCTCATAATAGGATACAAGGCTTTCAAGCTCTTTTTCGATTCCTTCAATAACCTCTGTACATTTCGATGCTGCAACCTCATCTGACTCGGTCCTCAGAATATAGACACAGTGTCTGAGCCTATCTTCAATGTGTGCAAGTCTGTATGGACTCGCGGGGGTTTTTACAGTTGGATATATCTTCTCAACAAGCTCGGGCTTTCTCGTCAGGAGATCTCTGACGGTGACAATCCCTATAATCTCACCATCATCAAGAACAAGCAGACGTCTAACCCCTTTATCTGCCATCAGCTTACCCGCATCATCGATCGAAGCATCGGCATTCACCGTTACAAGCGGGGATGACATGATCTCTTTCAGTTTGACCTCGCTTGCTGGTCTATTTTTAGATAAAACCTTGAGTGCCATGTCCCGTTCTGTAACGATACCTACAGGAACGCCTTTCTCAGTTACAACAAGGCTTCCCACCCCCATTGCTTCAAGGATGCTTGCCCCAATATCCACCGTTGTATCCCCATCTTCGGTGATAATAGGAGCACTCATCACATCTTTGACCTTCATCATGAATCACCATCCATTCTATTAGGTCTTTCCAAGGATGTTATAAAAAGATTTCTAAATGATAAAAAGTGCGTATGTTATGCTTGCAGGAAGTTGACGGATAGCACCCCTTCCTCATCAATTTGCACTTTCTCTACCTCCACACCCCCTCCATATCCTCCAGATCAAAGACAGGCCCATCCTTGCAGACTCTCATCCCATTTGGAAGAGCACATGCCCCACATATCCCCATTCCACACTTTATAATCCGCTCAACGCTGAATTCTGCCCCTAAATGATATAATCTTGCAAAATCAAAGACCCGCTTCATCATTGGTTCAGGTCCACATGAATAGATGTAATCAAACCTCTGCTTCTCGTATAGATCTGGCAGAAGATCAATCGGCGTCCTTTCACCGAGTGTTATCACAAGATCGTCGATAAGACCGTTCAAGATATCTTCAAAGATGATCTCGTCCTCGTTCTCAAACCCACAGGTTGCATACACTTTTTTTCCTGTGGCTTTTGCCTCGATCGCAAGATACAGAAGCGGTGCGATACCGATGCCACCTGACACAAGAAGAATCCGATTTCCTTTCATGCTGAATGAACTTCCAAGCGGTCCGGTTACCCCGATCGAGTCACCTGCACTGAGATTATGCATCGCTGCAGTTGTCTCACCAACCTTTCTTACTGTAACCCCGCATAACCCATTCCTGAAGCTTGATATTCCAATCGGGATCTGCCCAGATCCTGGAATCCATACCATAATATAGTTACCAGGTTCTGGGTCATGGAGCCCTTCAAAGAAGAAAGTCCTGACAGATTTGTTCTCTGTTACAACTCGCTCAATTCTTACGATTTGGATCTGCATGTTTCTTGAGTTCCATTATTTTAGCTTCTATCGATTCAATCTCGGCTTTGATCCCATCAAAAACTTCAATACCTGCTCTGGTTGCAACAGCGCCCCTGTACGATGGCCTGATCAATCCCTCACGTTCAAGTATCCTCAAGGAGTATCTGACTTTATGGGTGGGAAGGGCTGTAACCTCTGCGAGTTTGAGAATTCCAATCGCACCTTCTTTGATGACGGCTCTCAAAACAATGATGTGCCGCTTGAACATCTCAATCTCGTCTCTGAGGTTATCACTCAGCATCAGCAACCACCTTTCTTATGACATCTCCAAATTCAGAGCAGACAATCCCTGAAACGCCGACGACAAGCGAGTGGGCATCAAGTTCAACAACAACATGATCATATCCCATCTCGCGAAGTGGTATAACCTCTCTGGGACCGTTTGTGACTGCAACACTGGTGGCGGTATCGTGTGGCATAACAGGATTGGGATTTCCAAGTACAACCACAACCCCCGGTGTAATCTTCGCTGCCAGTTTATACGCACGTTCACCACTTATGGCATACTCATCCAGACCACCTGTTAGATGATCGATTGTGATACCATCAGTTGAAAGCTCTTCAACGATGTTTTTTGCATAAGTTCTAATTCTTGGAAGTCCGATATCAGGATCGAGGTTTGCGATATTGATGACTTCAACATTTTCATCCAAAAAGACTTTATTCAACGCGCGAAGGATATCTGAAAATATATATGCAAGCTCTTTCTTTGCGTTGAGGATTACTGTGAGCCTGCCAGCTTCTCTTGCCTCCTCTATGATCTGCTTTGCAACCTCGAACTTATCATCCCCCCGAAGCGGCGTGATGTACTCAGATGACGCCATTCCCCGCTCTTCCTCAATCTTCGTTGCGGCATGGAGAATTTTTTGCTGTCGCAGAAGTTCATCCTCGGTGATCAGCCCTTTTCTGCATGCTGCTTCAAGTGTCTGGATTGCGCCTTTTGTATTCTCGATATATCCACCATGCGTCTCAACAAGGATCACGTCCATATCGAGTTCTGCATCCTCGATCGCACCCTCCATATCCTCTCCAATGATCATGCTGGCACACGTTCCGACAACACCGATGAGGCTGAAGTCAAACTCCTGATCAATTCGCTTCAAAACTTTGATGAGCCGATCTCTTCCACCAAATATAAAGTCGTACTCGGTCATCGATGTCGTAAATACCTTCACGCCATCCTCCTCAAGGATACGACTTGTCCTGAAGTTGCAGCCTGTTGGTCCATGTGCAAGGATTGCATCGACATCGAGATCTCGCAGTGTATACATTGCGGCTGCGATCGCGCTTGGACGTGGATGGAGCACCTCAAAGAGCAATTCTTCACTCATCTATACCCCTCCTCCTGCTTCCGCGAGATAAGTATAACCCCTTTATTTCCATTCGAACGTTCTCGCACATCATCGACCATTGCATCAATCCCTCCCTCGAGAAATGGGTATGCTGCCCCTGCTCTGATGAGATCCTGTCCAATCTCACCGCTGAGATAGAACCTGATTTTTCCACTGTATCTATCGATTACACGTCTGACTCCATCCAGATCTACTTTTGAGCAGCTTCCACGGTATGAACCGCCTACAATGACGATATGTTCACCTTCAACCTCCAGGATCTCCTCAATCCCCTGAGTTAAGTTCTCAACATCAAAAGCAGGGTTTGAGTCATCCACAACGACCCAGTCCCCGTTTTCTATAATCTCCATCCTCGATGGAATCTGCGAAGAAGAAGCAGATACAGCCTCGATCGTGTCTACCGACACCCCGAGCTTTTCAGCCGTGTAGATTGCAAGCTTAAGATTATCCTGCTGTCGCCTGCCAAATCGCATGCCACCGGGAAGTGCACCACCTGAATCATCAAGTTCCACCACCTCTCCATCAAGATCCGTCATCGTGTACTTCTTTGCATCAGAAGCTTTAAGCATGCCGCCTGCGATTGGGTAGTCACCCCTGAGGGAGGTCAGGACATTGAGATCGGCGGCTCCTGTAAACCCGAGTGAAACTTCAAAGAGCGCAATATCGACCTCAAGACCTTCTGATTCTGCAATTGCCATTGCTTCAAGTGTGTGTGCGGGTGTGATGCTCAGATCTCTCCTTAGAAATCTGGAATGATTGGAACATGTGGTGTACTCGACCCCACGACTTGTCAGTGAAAGCACACGCATCTCCCTACCAAGCATCATCTTTAACAGTGTTGCAACCGATGTCTTGCCCTTTGTGCCGGTGATCTCGACGATCCTGCAGCCCAGATGCTTCTTAAACTCCCTGAGAATATCTCCTGTTGCACGGTGATGGGAGATCACGCGCTCATCTCTCAACAAGATGGGATTCATCACAGGTGAGTGGAGTGGAGAGATACAGAGATCAAAGTCTGGTATCGCAGATCCCTTATCTTTTCCATAGAGATCATAGAGCAGAACTCTTGCAGTAGAGTAACGTTCGATCGCCCTGCCAAGCGTTCTACCTCCATGCGTCAGATCAATGACGAGTATCGTCTTCTCTGCATCCAGAGGTGTGCCCTGAATCCTCAACAACTTCATCAGATATAGGATGGGAGGAGATATT
Source organism: Candidatus Syntrophoarchaeum caldarius (assembly GCA_001766815.1). Taxonomy (NCBI): domain Archaea; kingdom Methanobacteriati; phylum Halobacteriota; class Candidatus Syntropharchaeia; order Candidatus Syntropharchaeales; genus Candidatus Syntropharchaeum; species Candidatus Syntropharchaeum caldarium. The sequence continues at coordinate 435,337 of LYOS01000001.1, read as the reverse complement.
TAAAATAATGATGCTATATCCAGGAATCGTCGCCCTATCAAAATAAACACATATTAGTAAAATTTACACCAATATATAGGAAACTATTTTTAGAATACAGTCAATGCTTTTATACATATCTAAGTAAAAGTATAATAGATATTTGAAGTAAATCTGATCGGGGGGTCAGCATTATGAATAAAAAAAGTAAAGTAATGACATTAGTATTGGTACTTGCAGTCGTAATTTCGGTGAGTGTACCGTTCACGTCTGCTTCAACGCTTGAGATAAGGGTTAAAGATGCATCGACAGGATCTTTAATCCCGAACTCAACAGTATTCTTTGCAAACGGCACGACACAGTACGATTCAAATAACCTGAATCAGGGAGAGTATGAGTTCAATAATTCATCTGCAAGTGGTGTTGTATTATACAGTAATGCCAGTTCATCGCTGTATCATTTTCTGTACGTCCTGGGCGGAGATAACCAGTCAACAGCTGGTAGGGATTATGCATCCCATTCAACAAACATTGGCATCCAGTTTCTAAACTACAGTATTTGTCGCTATGACGTGAACGATGTACAGAACTTCAATATCACGTACCTAAACAGCACATACAACATCGTGGATGTCCCACTGAGACCTGCTGCAAACTTAAGCATCCAGATGGAAAGCCCACTATCATCCGAGAATGATATCAGGGCGACAAAGTATGAATACGATATTTCAACAGGTTTTGGTGAGTATACAACATTCACATCATACACCCGCAATGCGTCCATTCCAGAACCAAACGCCACATGGAATATCACCGATACCCTACCAGATCCTACACTTCCAGATTATGCAAACCTCACGAAGGTCTATGGAGGCGATAACAACGAGAGCCTTCTTCTCATGCTGCAGTTAAACGGATCAATTCCCAATTCAACAGATTACGAATACCAGATATCAATCAATACAAGTCTTGGTGATATGCCAGATTTTACCGCTTCCTACAACGGTACAACAGGGGAGAGTTATCTATCGGCGGGAGGTTCACCACTCGAGACAGGTATTGCATCGATCTCCGGGAGTAACATAAGTTTTGTCATGGACAGGCAGTACTTTGCGGGTAATGAGAGCACGTTCAACGTATCCGCAAGGGTTGATAACGGAACACTCAACGACACAGCTTCCTGGAGCCAGTACTACTTCACAACAGCTTATTCGCCTCAGAGAAGCTACAATCTATCGATAATGACAGACACAGAGGACATCGTCTTTAAAAACAGCACAAACTTTGTAAACTATTCCAGGCTGAGCGAACTTACCCAGGGTGGCGTGACCTTGATATCACCCACGCTTGAAAAGGGCTACAACGTCACGTTCAACTTTTCAGGAAACACCCAGGGCCTGACGATAGAGGTACGGAATAATGCAACGAACAACCACGCACCGTTTAACGATAGCATTGTAACATTAATCACCGGGTATAACCAGCCATACGGGTTTTATGATGATGTTTACCTGCCAAACGGGACGTACGACTTTGTCTTCAAGATGTGGGGTAATGTCTCAGCGTTTACGCGAAATATCACGATAAACGGCTCGGATGTCACCGTTGATCTCCCGCAGATGCCGGCCGTTGAGAATTCGTACATGTTTATGGATGATCGTGTGAGCGAGGGAAATAACATAACTGCAAACTTCAATATACCAGATGGTTTTGCAGTCGATGAGTACAGATACCACGTCTACACATACTCAGCTGACAAACTTGCAAAGCCCACACTCATGATGAGTGGTACAACCTCCTCAGGTATCAGTATACCATCAACAGGACTCAACCCAGGTGAATATATGCTCATCGTGGATGCAATAAATAGAACACACTCACAGTTTATACGGGGTGGACAAACTTTTGTCCTGACAAATTCAAGGCTTGAGATCAGGATGAATGATATGACAGCAGAACCTGGAAGCACTGTAAACGTTCGTGTTACGGCAACAGATCTATCGGGAAATGTGATCCCAAATATGACGGTCGATCTTTATGCAACATATCCTGGCGATAATCAGTGGTGGAAGGTTCTAAAAGCCTCAAACACAACAGGCAGTGATGGGAAGACAACAATCACGTTCACAGCACCCGATCATTCAGGAAACTACTTCCTCACATTCACCGGTAACGCCAACAATACGCACTATGCAAGAGATCACAGGCCACTCATGGTACAGGACTTTAAGTTCACCGCATACACGGACCAGGAAAAGTACAGGCTGAACGACCTTGTGAGAGTATATCTGCAGACAACCGAGTTTGACGGAACACCGATCGCAGGGGCTAATATCACGGTTGCGGTGCACTGGAATCCGATGGGAAACTGGGAGGATGTCAACACATCTATTTCGCCTGTTACAACCGATTCAAACGGAAAAGCAACGCTGAATTATACGATAAGCAATACAGGTCCCTGCATATTCTCACTTACAGCAACAAATGGCAGTTCAACCTCCTATGCAGAGGCGTTTGCATTTGTCCCTGAGTTTGAGATCGAGGTTGATACCGACCACAACGAGTATTACGAAGGAAATACGGTGAACATAACCGTGAGTGTGTCCAATCAGTCTGGCAACACGGTGAGTGGTCTCAACTTCTACCACAATGCGAGCGTCTCATTCAGCGATCCCTTTGATGCAGGGATTACTGCAGCGATGAATGGAAAGAATGGGACAGTGGTAGTGATGAATCCTGACGAGGGGACAATGAGCACGATAAATATCAGTGGATCGACCACCTACACAGGATCGTATAATACCACAGGGCTGGATCCAGGCTTCTATGAGCTGATCGTGATACTCGTTAATACAACCATTGGGGAGCCGTCTGCCTTTGAGTTCACAGAATTTGAAGTCCTCGGCAACCTCGAGATGAAGTTCCTCTCAGAAAGAGATATCTTTGAACCATACAAACTCAACGATAGCGTGAATCTTTCGGTCTACGTGACCAACCTCAACGGCACCGCAGTCTCAAACGGCACGCTCAATTTCTCGGTCGGGATGCCATGGGAACTCTTCATGCCAGAAGATGAACGGGATGCGTTGGGTATACCAGGTCCACGCATCACAAGAACCGGGCTCTCGATCCTGAACGGTACAGGCTGGATCAACTTCACGCTTGACAGTGATAACTTCACAGGAAACACCTCAATTCCTATGCGGGATATGAGGATGGTTGGAACACCGCCCTTCATCATAGAAGCAGAGGCATCAGGAAATGGTGAGTCCTGCATAGAGGAGATACCGATCTTTATAACCGATCTCTCAGTCTCGATCACAACCGATGCGTTTGAGTACCAAACCAGTGACACCGTCCAATTCACGATAAACGTGACAAACTCAACCGGACCCTGTGATGTAACCCTCCAGACCGATATGGGTACACCAGGCAAACTGATCGTATTTGGACCCGGGGATGAGTACGAACTCAACGTGACCCATGAGTCAACAGGTAACTACACGGCAACCTACGATACCTCAAACGGCATCTCAGGTGAGTACTTCGCCCTTGTCATCGCATCGGATGGATCAACTGTCGCCGGGGGAGGGGTACCGTTCTTTGTAAAGAGCTTCGATGTTACGATAAGCTCGGCCAATGAGACAACAGCAGGGAGCACGATAAATACGACAATTGGAGCAGGCGGCGCTACAACACCTGCAAAGGTTGAAGTTCTCCTGCTCAGCCCATCACACAGGATACTTGACTACAACGAGACAACAGCAACCTCGATGCCGGTATCGGTCACACTCGATCTGCCACAGACGGCACAACCAGGGATATACAGCATAAAAGCGATCGTCACAGCTGCGGATGGTAGTATGGGTGCAAAAGAACGTTCAATCGATGTTACGAACTCGAATATCGATGCAGAGATAATCGTTCAGAACGCAACCGCTAACACAACGACCTTCACATTGAACGAGACCGTGAATATAACCGTGATCTATGAAGGGATAAATACAACGACATTGAAGATCTTCAACGAGACAGGTGAGATAGTAGAGTCAGATACGGTCACACAATCGAATACAACCATCCAGTACACACCAGGTGCGACTGGTACCTACTACATCAGGCTCGATACAAGTTCAACGATAGCAATTGCATCCAAAGCTTTTATGGTTAGGAGTTGATCGCAATGAAGAAAGTAATATCAGTTCTAACATGGGTTCTGATCCTTTTATTTTCATGTAGTTTGCCTGCAGCAGCATCAGGGCTCACAATAACAACATCGACATCAAGCAGTGAGATTACAACAGGAAGCAGCATCACACTGACTGTACAGGTCTCAAATACCGGAACCACATCCCAGTCAGGTGTCACAATTGAGATCGATCTTTCATCTGCAAATGGGGGATTGAGCCTCAATGCAACAACGACAGACCTGCAGGATCAGACAGAGTCACAGACAATCTCTGCAGGCAACTCTGTAACAAAATCATGGACAATATATGGATTCAGTGCTGGATCGTACGCCAACCAGATCCAGATCAATGTCAAGCAGAGCGGAACAGACATTACAGGATCTCCTGTTTATGAGAGCGTCACGGTGAAAGATCCTGCAAGATTCACAACACCAACGATCACAACAACAACCGCTGTTGATCTGGGAGATACGTTCACATTCAACGTAACAACCCAGAACTCAGGAGATTACGCAATCCAGAATGCGGTAGCCTCGATCTCAGCCTCAGGGTTCACGGTTGAAGATTCATCTGGAACAACATCCACATCGATCGCCGCTGATGCCATATTCACACCAGGCTGGACCCTAAACGCAACCTCCTCAGGAACAAAGACCGTTACCGTGACGCTGAGTGCAGACAACGCCGCATCAGTTACTGCATCAGAGACGATAACCGTGTCAGGCACATCAACACCTACACCTACACCGACACCTACGCCTACACCAACATCCACTCAGAACCAGGTAGTTGGTGGTGGGGGAGGGGGCGGAAGCAGTACAACCACCAACGTCCCGATCGATATTTACGGAAAGGTGAAGTCAACAACGATACTCAGATCGGATGATGGAAAAGCGAGCCTTACAATAGAGGAAGGGACAGTTGCAACGAGTAGATCTGGTAGTTCTGTGAGCTATATCTCGATGGTGGAGGTTTCGTTCGAGGGTGCAATAATTGCATACGAGTTTGGACCGAACGGTGCAACCTTCGATCCTGCAATTGAGCTTGAGTTCAGATATGACCCAGCAGATATTCCCGAGAATGCCGATGAAGAAGACCTTGTGATAAAGGTCTATGAGAACGGAAGCTGGAACACCCTTGATACCACGATAGATACCACTGCGCATACGGCTACCACCAAGGTTGAGCACTTCACACCCTTTGCACTGATGCTACCTGAGACGAGTCCTGCAATACCAGCAGATTATTTCACCGAGACAAATCCAGAGGAAGAGACAAATGTCCAGGAGAAGAGTCCCACCGCGACGACACCTGCACCTGCGAAGACCTCGAGAAATGGCGCAACTTTAGTGGGCGTGATATTGATTGTGGCGATAATTGCAGCAGGAATAGGGGTGTACTACTATAAAAAGAGATGAAGGGTTGGTGGATTAACACCCCCTAAATCTCTCTTATTTTTACAATAATCTCGGAATCGATGAGATATTCAGCTCCTGCATCATCCTCTATCAGATACCCAAATGGCTCTCGATTCAGAACCCCAGAAATGGTGAGTGATTTCTTATCGCCATCAAGGCACACAACCTCTATCAGCACCTCAACATGCTTTCCAAGCCATTTTTCAAGCTCTGGATCAAAGATTTCATCGATCATTCAAGTGCCTCCTTCAGGTCTGTTATGATATCCTCAGGATCTTCGAGCCCCACGGAGATTCTCACAAGACGTTTATTGATCCCGATCTGCTCTTTCTTCGGATAATTGGCGTGCGTCATCGAGTAAGGATGCTCGATCAGTGTTTCAACGCTTCCAAGACTGACAGCAGGTGAACATAGCCTGACATTTCCCAGAAGCTTCTTCACAGCTGCCTCACTTTTCATGTAAAACGCGATCATACCACCACCGCAGGTCATCTGTCGCTTTGCAAGCTTATGCTGTGGATGCGAAGAAAGATATGGATAGATCACTGATTCAACCTCTTTTTCATCTTCAAGGAAGTGTGCAACTTTATTTGCGTTCCTGTCGTGCACAAGCATCCTCACACCAAGCGTCTTCAGGCCCCGTATGAGAAGCCATGCATTGAATGGACTTATGCACCCACCAAAGTCCTTGAGGGATGTTGATCTCACCCTTCTGGCAAGTTCCTGATCTGCAACAAGAACACCACCGATCGCATCACCATGCCCACCGATGTACTTTGTTGCGCTGTGAATAACAATATCGGCACCAAGTTCCAGTGGGCGCTGAATGAATGGTGTTGCGAAGGTATTATCGACAACAACCCGTAAACCATGACTTTTAGCAATATTTGCGATCGCTTTTATATCAATAAGCTTCATCGTCGGATTTGCAGGGGTTTCAAAGAATACGAGTCTTGTACTCTCCTTGATTGCGTCCCTGAGGTTTGACGGATCTGAAAGATCTATATAATCAATCTCGATCCCCATCTTTGCAGAAAGTCCTTCAAAAAGATCGCGTGTACACCCATAGATCACCTCATCTGATATGATGTGGTCTCGCTTCTTCAGGAGCGTAATCAATGTAGAAGAGATTGCTGCCATCCCTGATGCAAACGCAAGTGCAGATTCGCCGCCTTCAAGGAGCCGTATGCGTTCTTCGAGTGCGGCTTGAGTGGGGTTTCCAACACGTGAATAGACGTAACCCTTGCTGGCTGTGATGCCCTCAAGGTCTGTGATATCATCGAGGAGAAAAGTTGTATTCTGGACGATGGGATCGACGACGGCTTTATATGGTTTATCCCGCCTCCCTGTTCCATGAATTGAGATTGTTGAGAAACTTTTTTTTGGTTCCATAAAACTTATGAGTCATGGATATGGTATAAACTTATGCCTCCAGGGACCGTGACATATTCAAAGAATATATTCATACCTGTTACAAACCTCTGCAGGAACGACTGTGCATACTGTGGTTTTAAAAAGAGAATCGAGGATGGAGAAGGCTACCTGATGTCGCCACGCGAGGTTAAATCCATCCTGGACCAGAAGGGGGATGCAAAGGAGGCACTGTTCACATTTGGTGAGAGAATTGAGGAGACAGAAGCTGGCACAACCCTGCTTGCTGAGCTTGGATATTCAAAGATGACAGAATATCTTATCGATCTCTGTAAAATGGCGATAGAAAGAGGGCTTCTCCCACATAGCAACATGGGAGTTATAGAATATGATGATTTGAGATCTATAAAACCCTATAATGCAAGTATGGGCCTGATGCTTGAGACAACAGCAAAAATCAAAGCCCACGAGAGATCCCCAGGCAAAGACCCACGTCTACGAATTGAAATGATTGAGAATGCAGGCAAACTCAGGATACCATTTACAACAGGACTACTCATCGGCATCGGTGAAAGACGATCGGACAGGATCGAATCGTTGAAGGAGATTGCAAGGATTCACGAGGAATATGGGCATATTCAGGAGGTTATAATTCAGCCATTTCATCCAAAAAAAGGAACAGAGATGGCATCATCACCAGTGCCAGCATTTGAAGAGATTCGGGATGTGGTGACCATGGCGAGAAAGATACTCCCTGAGGAGATTGCTATTCAGGTTCCACCAAACCTCACCTCCTTTGAAAAGCTCATTGAATGCGGTGTCACTGATCTTGGCGGTATTTCATGTGTTACCATGGATTATATCAATCCCGAAGCACCCTGGCCAGTGCTGGAAGAACTGAAAGAGAAGATTGCGCCACACATCCTGAAAGAGCGGCTTGCAATCTACCCCAAATTTATCAGGAAAGGCTGGATGGGCGAGTATGTGAGGGATCTAACATTGAGGTATGCAGATGAACTGGAAGATGATCAGCGAGGGAAAGGTACAGATTAAGCTCCCTGAAAGTGGCGGTGTCTTCTACAACCCTGAAATGGAGATCACACGGGATATAGATGTGGCTGCACTCGCATCGCTGGATCTTGGTTCTGATGCCTCATACATCGATGCACTGGCAGGAACAGGGGTGAGGGGGTTGAGGGTTGCAAAAGAGGTTGGTTTGAGTGATGTCACGATCAACGACAGGAGCAGGAGGGCTTTTGATTGTATCGATGAAAATGTGAAACTCAATGGAGCTGGGGCGTCGATTTCGCAGGAGGATTGCAGGTTGCTTCTTCTGAAGAAACGGTATGATATCGTTGACCTCGATCCATTTGGCACGCCGTCATGGATACTTGATGCAGCCTCCTTCTCAGTCAGACATATCCTGCTTGTAACAGCCACTGATACTGCATCCTTATGTGGATCACACAGGGGAGGGATACAGAAGTATGATGCTCGCCCGCTTAACACCGAATATCACAGCGAGGTTGGGCTTAGAATTCTCCTTGGAAGGGTTGCAAGGGATCTGATGCGCCATGAAAAAGCAGTACACCCAATTTTATGCTATGCAAAGAGACATTTTGTAAGACTGATCGTAGCGGTCGAAGCTGGGGCAAGAAAGACAGATGCTGTAATTGAGAAGATGGGATACATTATCCACTGCTCTGGATGTGGATTCAGGTCGGCAGAGGAGGATCTTCTCAGGAGCGATTCAATATGTCCACTCTGTGGGCACAGTCTTCGATATACAGGACCGATGTATCTTGGAAGAACATTCAATAAGGATATTGTAGAGAAGACCATCGCATATCTTGAGAGATCGGAATTTAATAGACGATTTGAGGAGATGAAGCTTCTTGGATACCTTGCAGGTGAGATCGATATTCCTTACTTCTATGATCATCATCTGCTATGCAAACGGACCGGTGTGACACCTTCAAAGATCAATGATCTGCTCAACACACTCATTGATCGTGGCTTTGAGGCATCAAGGGTTCATTTTTCCGGGACAGGATTCAAGAGTAACGCACCGCTTGAGACTATCAAGGATGTGCTAACAACAATCGGTTGTTCTGCAAATTCCAGAATCAGCGATATTGGAATGATATAATGAGTGATAAAAGCAAGCATGTATGTCCTGTTGAACGAGCAAGCAGTCTCGATAATAGAATTAGAAAGTGGCTGCAAAATCCTCAGAAAATACTGGGACCCTATATCAAAGAAGGGATGATTGTTCTGGATATAGGCTGTGGTCCAGGCTTTTTCTCTATTGAAATGGCCCGGATGGTTGGTGAATCCGGTCGAGTTATTGCTTCTGATCTTCAGGAAGGGATGCTTCAAAAGGTAAGAGACAAGATTCAGGGGACAGAGTTTGAGAGACGTATCATATTGCACAAATGCGATGAGAACAGAATAAACCTCTCAGAGCGTCTTGATTTTGTGCTGGCTTTCTATATGGTTCACGAAGTCCCAGATCAGGCAGAGTTTTTTAATGAGATCGGATCGATACTAAAACCGAACGGCCGAATTTTCATAGTGGAACCGCCAGTTCATGTCTCAAAGAGGGCGTTTGAAGAAACGATCAGAAAAGCAGAGGATGCTGGATTCATCCCTGTTGAAAGGCCGAAAGTGTTTCTTAGCAAGGCAGTGATTCTGGAAAAAAGTAACAATTAAGAGTTTGAGGCTATCCATCTTATCTTAGAATTTTGTTCTTTAGATCTACATGGTTTGAGATTATATCAGGTAATCCCCGACTTTTCAGCCGGACCAGCCCTGCCAAAGGCAGGAAAACTCGCTCAAAGAGCGATAGTCCTACCGCAGATGCCTTTGATAAAGGCATTGCGAAAGGAGCACCTCAAAGAGGTGCTCAAGTCCAACCGAAGGTTGGACATGGGTGTATGAGGCGTGCTTTACGCCTCATCCAGGAAGATTTTTGATTTGTTTATCAATTTGGTGAGGTATGGACGTAGGTGGGGTTTTCAAAGTTCTCTTTAGTAGATTTTTCTGACTGAAATGAAGCTTTAACTACTTTCTCTATTTTTAAATCTAACGCTTCTTTTTTATTCATTTATTCCACCCCATTTGTTTTTCCGTTGTCGATATCCACCAAACGCTCTTCCTCCATGAGTTCATATAACGTTCCCAGCATATACGACGTTGCGACCGAAGGGAGCAATGTCCCGAAGGGGGGAGGGTGTCGGCCCGAAGCGTATATGCTCTGTTACACGCCGTTGGTCGCCCAACTTTCCATGATCAATCCTTTCCACCTATTCTAAACTCAGCAAACTTTTCATCTATTTCATCTCTTAATTCTTCTCCGACTTCCTGAAATACATCCAATAATTCGTCATAGATGTTATCACAGGCAACAAAATTCCAAAATTCTTCTCCAACCAAAATTTCCCCTTTTTCCAGATCATACAATCCCTTTAATGTCCATCGCTCATAAGGTTCTGGGTGGTAAGGATTATAGGGAATGGCAAGTCTTGTAAAAACTTTGATGTTCTTATCTTGGCTCAATCTTAAAGCCGTCCATCTCAAAAGTTTTAGCTTCAATGCCACAAATTCCTTCATGTTTGGCTTTGCACTTGTAATGTCAAAGTAGTTTTCCTCGTCCTTTATCCTTACAAACAAATCTACCACTGAATCTGGATCGGTTTTTGCTTCTCCTCTTTTTATCTTTTTCCTAATCTGCTCTGTTTCATAAATTTTGTCTGCGGTAGCTTCTCCCTTTCTCAGTTTGTAGTGAATTTCCCGAATTAGTTCTTCTGTCTCACCATCTATCTCCCCAAGCAATTTATACTGTCTCTCCGCATAATTGCCGGCACCTTCAGCCAAAATAACAGCAACCTGTTCCCATATGGAAATTCCAAAAGTAGTATTCATTGATTGGATAAAAGAAAACATTGCATAGCGGTCTTTGCCAAGAAGCCTGTGATGAAAAGGCATATTGACCGTTTCAGGTTTATACCTCCTCAATTTCTCTCTCACTGTAGTAGTAAGAAGTTCAGCAATCTCGCTTGCTGTTTTTGATGATAAACCCATATTCACACCTTCTTGAAATAGAATATAGACTCAAAATACTTATTAGAATCTCTCTCAGTTCTCATCAAAACCGGCCTGTTAAAAACATCAATTAGCTCAAAGCTGCACTGTTTTCCAATTTCAGGATATAAATTAAATTTATCATTTGCCACAATAAAAATCAACGCACCGTCTTTGAGGTAATTAGACATATTTTTGAAGACTTCTATTATTCCTTCCATGTATTCTTTCTTGGCATTTCCATTCTGGCCTTTTCTGGCAGGACCTATCTCTAAATCGTCAAGTCTTGGGAAATCAAATAATTCATAAGCATACCTGTGCTGTTCGTGATAATCGATAATTCCCACATAAGGAGGAGATGTAAAAATACCATCTATTTCTCCGTTCTCGGGCAACTCAATCGTCCGTGCATCTCCTTGATAAATTCGGATAAAAGCATCAGTTCGGATGCGGTCAAATTCTTCCAGTCGTTTTATGGTGTCATAACTGTAGCGGCTTATGAATTTTAAAGCTTCATTAATAGGTTCACAATATCTCTTGTGTTTAATGCACCAGTAAGTTTCCCTAACTGGTTTCTTTGGACGTGCTAAGTCATAGTGAGGTATAAGTCTTGCTGAACGGGCAGACCTTGAGAGAATGATCTTTAGAACATCCTGATTTTTGTAATCATTTATTATACTTTGGTAAAACAAAATTTCCTGCAGTGCTCTATCGAAAAACCATTCTTTTAGATATTCGCTATCGGTTTCAAACTTTTCTATCTTCCCAAACAATGTCTGCCCACCTGCTGTTAGCTGTTTACTAAAGATTTTTAATCTTTTCAACGCATCTTTAATCTCCATTTCCACTTCTGGAATATCATATTTCTTCGTCTTAACCTTCTGTATCAATATATTGAAGGGCGATAGTTCTATACCTATTGAGTTCATTCCCAAAACATTTGCCTCTACTAAAGTTGTACCTGAGCCTGAAAATGGATCAAGTATTATATCTCCTTTTTTAAAATATTTTCTTAGAAATACTTCTACGAGTTGTGGGATAAATTTGCCAAGATATGGATGCAGACGATGGACGTGCTTTGTTCTATCCTTTTCTCTCACACCAATAAAGGTCAAATCATTACCCAAAATTCTAATATTCTTTTGTGTGTCTACCTTCTTTTCAATAAGCTCTACGTCTATCCCAAACTTTGCGGCAGCCTTCTTGTTCGTTTCAAGCATGCTACTTAATCTTCTTATTGCTATTAAAAATTTTGTTAACCATATCTGCTGGACCACCAATTGCGTATAACGTTTTTGTGCCTTGCGAAATGCGAAGCATTAAGGCGAATGAAATGAATCGCGATGCCCGTGGTGTTATGTGCAGTGGCATTCATAGTTTTCTAAAACGCATTCCATTTTTTAATCTGGGCTTGGTGGATACTTTTTAGATGTTTGACAGCCTCTAATTTATATTGCTCGTATAAAGACTTTAAATTAATATCCTCAAACTCATCTTGTTCTTTATCCTTATTCCAAACTATAAGCTGAAAGCCATCACTGTGAATCGTAACTCTGGAGATATAGCAACGTTTTCTTCCAGTCTTATCTTTCTTCTCTATAGGATGGCCAACTGTCAAGTTGCGAAGTTCTCTTATTCTCTTCCATGCTGACTCGGAATCGGGTTGTAAATCACTTCTTAAAAAGATCCGATAAAGTTGGCGAATTGAATCCTGTTGCAAGAAAATAGCCTGGAACAATCCATACAATTTTAGATATTTTTCACCATCTTCATCCCCAATTCCGGAAGCTTCATAATATTCTAGAGCTAAACAAGTATCTCCTAAGGTATCTATCGCGACACAAAGAGCGTTCCATTCATCAAGATGGCTCGTGAAATACTTCTCATAGAGATTGGTATTGTTGACATAGTTTCGAATCTGCTGTTCAAGAGTTAAAATTCGCCTCATTATTTCGTCTCAACCAAAATTAGTGATATTTCAATCACCATTGTACATAACTTTGGCATATTTAACATCAATGCTATATTCCCCTAAATCGAAATGATACCCGAAGCCTATTTTGCACACGTCCCTCCTGACGACTAATCCTCACCTCCTTTAATCTCACTTCTAACATTTCAGATATAAATTATTTACGATTTAATCCAATAGATTCGTTATCCCCTTTATCTTTATTACTAACATGTGTATATGTTGTACATATTCTTGTCGTTTTTGAACTCTCTGCCAGAGGAATATCGAATCAAGAATAAAAAATAAAACCCCGGAACCTCCCCTCTACTTCTCGTTGCAGTATCTGCAAATTCACGCCCCATAGCTCGCTGACATCATGAACATATCCACCCTGCCGCCCAGCCCCACCTTCTCAAGATCGCGTTTCAGGCGCTCGACACGGTCACGGGTGTAGTAGTTTCCTGTGAAGCGGAGTTTTATCATTTGTAAATGCTCTTTCTGTGTCCAATTCGCAAAATCACTATGTTTTTTGTCAATATCAAATATTACACGGTAATCACCCACTCTAAATCGATATGTACCTATCTTTGGGTTTGATAACTTTCGAGCGTATATTAGAGGCTCTTTCGTGCATTCTTTAAGTTTTGTAGCAATTCTATTACGAACCTCTTTATCAATGTTTTCAAGATCTTTCAATGCTCGCTGGGTGAATACCACCTTATACATCGAAGATTTCCTCGATAGATCTCACTCTACCTGTTTTGTAATCGTTTCTCGCTTCTTCAATGGATTTTAGGTATTCGTCACTTGAAAGTGCCAGCATATCTTCGATTGAATCATTCATAGCTTCTCGGACAGTGTCTGATATCAATGATCGTAATTCTTCGATAGTTAGATCCTTTATTTTTGTTTCCACAGGCGAACACCTCCATGAGAGTATTTAAATAAGACTATAAAAAATTTCGGCTGACGGGGTATGCGAAGGGGTTGCGAAGCGAACCGCGTACCCGCTTGTTTATATGACCCGAAAGGCAAGTGCGAAGCACTGTAGCCAGATACGCTCTGTTATCGAAAGTTGCGTAATTCATTGTCGTAAAATATCTACTATTCTCTCGATCACCTCGTTAGCCTTATCAGGTTTGAGATGACCAATACGGTATAAGATTATGTGACGGTCCGCTGTAAATATACGATTTGGTCGCACATTACTTCTCTGCTTGAGTGCCCCTGTTTCAAAGTCATTGTCCTCAATTGGAACTGCGTATTTATCTTTAATCCGCTGACTGGTTATCTGGCATAGAATCAGGTCGTCTCCTTCTAATTCAGCCACAACTAAAGCAGGTCGTCTCTTGGCATGGGTTAAATCCGAAAATGGAAAGGGTACAACCACCACATCCCCCTTTACAAATCTTGCCAAGCTTCATCCTCCTCAGGTTTTAGCCAATCTTTCTTAAGGGATGTTTCGCTTATGATTGCAGTCCCCATCCTTTCTTCCAGCGCTTTTGTCTCTAAAAAGCGTATAAAATCCAATATCTCTGTGAGATACTGTTCAGGAATCTTTTCGATTTCCTTTAAAATTAATTCCTTCACTTCCATATTTTAACCTCGCTATTTATTTTGTATGTTTAGCTTTAAGCAATTTCCGATAACGGCTTCAGGATATACGAAGTCGGCGATAGCCGATTTGGGCGAGTGAAACGAGCCGTATAGCCTGTGTTATGTGAGGTTGCGCCGTACAAACATTTTCTCCTTTTTCTCAACATTCTTACTCTCACGCTTCTCCGCTTCCTCTCGCAACGGCTCAGGATTGGCAAGGAAGTCCAGTTGATCAAGATCGACAGTACTTGACCATTGTTCCATAAATCTTTTCAATCTTTAAGGCGATCTTGCCAGAACTGAATGCTTTTACTTACATCACGCCCCTCGAGACCGGAACCAAAACCTGCCTCTGCCTGTTCAGCTAACACCTCAAATCCCATGCAAATGAAATAGTATGCATGTTCACGAGTTATAAAATCATTTGGAGAAGAGGTTGAGTTTGTGGCAAAGTCAACTTCGGTATACAGACAGCTATTTCGAATACTCATCCAGCGACCGGAACGAGTTAGCAAAACCACCCCCGATGTACAATGTATCCCACTTATAGGATGTACGCCATGTCGCCGGTCAGCACCAGCGTTGATGTAAAGAGAGGACGCTGCTGCCTCTAAAGCTTTATCAAGATGGTTCCGAAGGAACTTATTAAGTTCTTTTGTGTTTAGGTCAGGTGGTGGTTCTAATTTAACGCCAAGTTCCTTAAACACATCTCCCTGAACAAGCTGTAAAATAAATAATTTTCCTATTTCTTCAATAGCTGTCATAGCTAAAAAACAGGCTATGGCGTATTGTTGCTGCTCAGACAATTTAACAGCAGTTCGAAGCAATTGCCATGCATTGGTTATTATCTTTCGCCGAGCGAGCTGAAGAGTTCCACGAACTGCCTTAGTTAGCTTTCTCATATTAATCTCTCATGACATAGACGCAATGTCACATAACATACGTTTCCAGCATATACGAAGTTTCGGCGAAGCCGAAATTTGGGCGAACGGAGTGAGCCGTGTATACTGTGTTATACGACTCGAACGAAGTGAGAGCGAACCGCGATAGTGGTGAAGCGTTTTGCTTGGCGTTAATTTCTAACCTCCCTTACATAGTTGTAATAAATTATTTATCCGTTTCGTTAGCCTCACCTTATTTCTTTCTTCTTTAGGACACCATGACCAATACTTTCCAACATTTGCTGGTGAAGGATGAGGAAGGTAAATAATCTTTATATCTCTGTTTTCACAATAATCCTCTCGCCATTCACAAACAAATCTCTGAACGTCCCTACCAAGAGCGATTATAAATTTTGTCTTCGTATTTGTTGCGATTTCAAGCTCTTTTGCTAACCATCTCTCTCCACATATTATGGCATTCTTATTATCAAATTCATACTCTTTATCACGTTTGTTCGTAAAGCATTTGTGTAGATGTGTCCAATATACATTTTTATATATCATTTTATGAAGACAAACAATATCTTCTTCTGTGCTATTTAATTTATCTTTATACGTAGTAATCCTCTCAATTAGGGATTTAGGAATTGCCTCAAAAAGTTTCTTACGTAGATTCTCAACGTTTACTGTTTCATTGTACTCTTTCCACGCTTCTTCATAATTCTTTATCCAATCAAATGTTGGATCCCTTGAGACAATAATTCCTAATATTTCATTAGGCGGAGGAATTATAGCAACTTTAGGACTTTTTTGTTTAAAAATGCATTCTTCTGGGCACTCCTCTTTGTTAATCTTTTTGAGATATTCTATCAAATTCATTATATTCCTCCATATTCACAGGTTTATATACCAAATATAGCCAAGTAAAATGTCGTATAACAACTTATACCCAAACCCACTTCGCATATCCCTACAATTTGTCGATATATCCGAACTCAAGTTCGCACATACATCCCTCTGGTTGAACTTTTCAATCTTCAATCATCTTCTCCTCCGTTTATCTGTAAACTATCCAGTGGACTTTTAACCTTGCCTATATCTCTACTCACGTGCGTATATATTTTCTGTTGTTTTTGAACTTTTATGCCTTAACATCTCCTGATATACTCAAGAGAATTTTGATTTACCCCCTCCCCACACCGGTCAAAACCTAAACCAGACCCCCTCATGAATAATAAATGCCGCTGATACAGGATTTTCCCTCAATCCCCATCCATCACACCTGTTTTTTCCTATCTGATTGAAGGAAAATGTGGTGAATATCCCTGATTAATCCATCTTCTGTGTCCATGCAAGCACACCATATGCCCATACGGCAAAATAGTAGGCTTTTCAGCCGGACCAGTCCTGCCGAAGGCAGGAAAACTCGCTCAAAGAGCGATAGTCCAACCGCAGATGCCTTTGATAAAGGCATTGCGAAAGGAGCACCTCAAAGAGGTGCTCAAGTCCAACCGAAGGTTGGACATGGGTGTATGAGGCGTGCTTTACGCCTCATACTGAAAGCTTATCACCGAGAGGTTTGACATTTGTGTACTCTTCATTCTTTTAAAGTTCGCATAGGTATATTTTATGAAGGATGAATCCGTTGTGGAATTTGAGAAAGATAGATAATTGATCCTGTATGAGAAGAACTATCGCGATAAAACCTGAACCAGGAAAGTGTATCGAGACGGTCGCTAAAGGTAGGTACTGGAAGGCGGTTGATGAGTATCTTAAAAACGGTGGAAAGGATACGGATCTTGAGGAGGAGATAGAACTTCTCAGAAGCTTTCTTGAGGATCCAGAGATTGCGATGTATAGAGCCAGGATCGAGGATGAGCAGGTAAGCGGCAGGCAGGCATACCTTCTCCTCGCTATTGATGATGCGGGGTTTGTGCATAAGGAGGTTCTTGTGGAGAAAGAGAATTATGATAGATGAGATCAAAAAACGGCTTCCGATAAAGAATGCGCTTGCATTCAGGTGGGTCTTTGACGAGGCAAGATCGCTCTCAGAGATCGAGGAGAGGTTTGAAGGTTATTACTACATCACAAAACCGAGAAAGGATATTCTTGTAACCTCGGCCTTCCTGAAGCCCTATGTGATCTGTGTAATAATTCAGCGATCCGAGAATGGGGGAGATCTTCTCGTCATCCAGACATTTGCAGGGCGATACCCCTATGAGAAGGTTCTTGGAGGTGCGTACTTCTATGCTACGCGTGCAGGGATCAGGATAATCGAGGAGGAAGATTCTCTATTGTGAAAAATAAGAAGGAGAGGAAATAGATTCTCTTCCGGTCTTTCGTCCATAAAGCCCTGCTCTATCTTGAGGATTGTATCAAGCCCTATGAGATCTGTCAGCTCAAGTGGACCCATCGGGTGGTTGTATCCGAGTTTCATCGCGGTGTCAATATCCTCCTTTTGATTCTCGATCTTCTTTAAAGACCATGCCTTTGCAAGCTTCAACCCATCATCTTTATCATAGATCTCAAGCTGCTTTCTTCTGATCAATGTCGTGCTTCCAGGCTTTGAGTGCCAGATTCTCCCGTAAGGGTTGCCATTCTGGTCTATGAAGACGATCTCGATGTTATTCTCAACCGCAAACGACCTTTCTTGAGGTATGATCCGCGAGTGTTGATTACGAGTTGCATGCACCAACCACCGCCCCAAACCCCCTCGATACCGACTTACCAAGCCCCATGTACTCAGGAATCGCAAAGTTCACGAGAAATTCACCCACAAACCCCATAAATGGCGTTTTCTTGATCTTACACTTAACAGGCTTCATCTCACCAATCTCAAGCTTTATCTCATCAAGTACAACATAATCAAGCCCCTTTGATGCAGATAGGATATTTCCAACGAGAATTCGCCGCAGGATCTCACGCCGTTCTCGCCTCTTCGATCTCAGATACCTCTCATAGTTCTCCTGATTAAGCGCAATCCACGGGGTCTTAAAGGTATAACCAAGAATCTTATTCGAAACTCCAAATTCCTCCGCTCTCAGCGTTATTCCACGTTCAACGATCGTATATACCGTATCTTTTATCCGTATCTCCTCGTACTTATCATAAATCTCCTTCAATACCTCTGCCCCCTCTTCTATACCAAGAACAAGCGGATCGCCATCGATTATCTTGTACTGGATTCGCGGATAACGGTACAGAAGTTTATCAACATCAACGTGCTGGTGGAGAAGGGCGTATTCGTTGAACCTGCTTGCAAAGAAGCCCCTTAAATGCGATGCATCCCCCTCTATTGGAGTTGTGGATCGCAGGGTGAGGTAGAGGGTATTGAGATGCATGATTTAAGAAGATATGAATGTTAACACTTTAATAATTGATACCCTCTATTGCGCTTCTATCGCCATCCGAACCTTTATATTCTGTCTGGAATTATAAGTTCGCAGATATGATGAAGATCTTTGTCATAAATAACTACGGGCAGTTCTGCCATCTGATACACCGTGCGTTGAGGGATCTTGACGTTGAAAGCCAGCTCGTTCAAAATACAACTCCTGTCGATGAGATTCTTGCAAAAGAACCCGATGGGCTTGTATTGAGTGGAGGTCCCTCAATGGAGAGGATCGGACTCTGTGAAACGTATGTCAGAGAGATCGATCTCCCAATCCTGGGGATATGTCTTGGTCACCAGCTAATTGCAAAGACATTTGGTGCACCGGTGATAAGCGGTGAACATGGCGGATATGCAGAGGTGGAGATCGAGATACTGGATGAGGATGATATATTCAGGGGACTTGGAGCAAAAGAGATCGTCTGGGCCTCACATGCCGATGAGGTGGCTACGCTTCCAGATGAGTTCATCCGCCTCGCAAGGTCAGCTATCTCAGAGATCGAGGCGATGAAACACAAAACACGCCCGCTCTATGGTCTACAGTTCCACCCGGAGGTCTCTCACACAAAAAGAGGAAACGAGATCCTTCTGAACTTCATCAGGATCTGTGAAGAATATGGGGCTAAAGCTTAATTCTATTCCTGGGCAATGAGTTTGTCTATCACAGCCGCGAGGCTATCTCTTGGCACAACACCCACGATGGTATCAAAAACCTCGCCGTTCTTATAAAGCTTCAGGGTTGGAATTGCCATTATACCATTATCCATCGCTACTTTCTGATTCTCATCTACATTGACCTTACAGAAGAGCACCTTGCCGTTGTATTTCTCTGAAAGCTCATCCAGCATTGGCCCGATCATCCTGCAGGGTCCACACCACGCTGCCCAGAAATCCACAAGGACTGCTGGATTATTATTTATCGTATCTGCATATGTATCATCAGTTATCTCAATCACTGTCATTGATTATACCTCACCTATAGCTAAGAGAGGGGTGTATTTATATTTGACCGCCCATGAATCCTGATCAGCTCACAATTCGCAGAATATCTTCATCCGAAAGCCTGTGTGAGAGTCCGATACGCTGTCCCTCGTGCTTTGCAGAGCGTCCCCAGACCTGTGCATATCTGAAATTCTTTTTAAAATCGCGATGGATTTTTTCTGCCACATCAGCGACCGTGGCACCGGCTTTTACGATGAGCGGATTCTGCATGTCTGCCTTCTTTCCAGGAGGCTTCATGTAGATGCGCATAAATCCAAGTCCAGTGAATATCCTTTCCTCAAGCTCCTTAAGTCCAGCTCCTGTTTTAGCCGAGATCAGAACACTGTTTGGTATCTTTTTCAACTTCAGAAGTTCATCAGAACTTATGAGGTCCATCTTATTTATAATTCTGAGTGAAGGTATATAACGGCGGTTTGAAAGGATTGCATCAATCAATCGGTCTATTGTAACATCCTCTCTGAGTATAATATCTGCGTTATGGATCTTGTATTCTTCAAGAACCGCTTTAATAACATCATCATCGAGCGTGACATTGGGAGTCCTGTTAATCCTGATGCCGCCACGATCTCGCTTCACGATCCTGACATCAGGTGGCTGGAGGTTTAATCTGATGCCAGCATTGTAAAGCTCTTCTTCGATTGCATAGAGTCGCTCAACCTCAAATACGGTTGTAAGAAGTAAAATCATATCTGCAGATCTTACAACAGAGATCACCTCTTTCCCACGTCCTTTACCCATCGATGCGCCCTCGATCAGCCCTGGAACATCAAGAAGCTGGATCTTTGCCCCATAGATCTCCATAGCGCCGGGAATTACATCGAGCGTTGTAAAGTCGTATGGTGCAACCTCTGATACTGCGTTTGTGAATTGATTAAGCAGTGTGGACTTTCCAACAGAGGGGGGTCCCACAAGTACAACCGTTGCATCTCCTGTTTTTTTGACTGAGTAACCACCATGATGGCTCTTCTTTGACGCTCTTTTGACCGCTTCGTCCCTGAGTCTGGAGAGTTTGGCTTTAAGCTTGCCGATATGGTGCTGGGTAGCTTTGTTGTACGGCGTCTTCTTTATCTCTTCCTCAATCTCCCTGATCTCATCTTCTATTGCCATCATACCAAGATAGGCGTGGATGCTCAAAAAGTTTTTTAATGTCTGCCATGAAGAACTCATCTGGTGATTTGATGGAAACGAATGAGATTGGTGAGGTGCTGAAGAATCTCACACATTATATAAACATCTATTTAGTGCTCTCTGAGGAGGAACTGCGTTCAAAGATTGCTGAAGAAGTTTCAAAGATAGAAGAGAAACGAAAAACCGAAATAGAGAAGGATTTTGGGGAATCGATGGAGGATCTAATATTTAACAGTATCACAACCCATGAAAAACTCTCAATAAACTCCCCTGACCTGCACGTTAAGATAAACTACCTTGGCGAGACCTTTTACTGCCCTCCAAGCCACCGATTTATGGAGGCAGAGATCTCAAAAGCGTTCTTACGTCTTGTCGAGAGTCGGATTGATTTTGATAGGTTCAAAACTGTTGTATTGAATTTCATGCAGGAGGCAGGCTACAAAACAGAGGTTATCGAAGGAGAAAATAAGATTCTGGCAGAGAAAGATGGTTTTGAACCCCTTTACCTCCGTCTTCTTCCCACAATAAATGTGGTGCCAGATATGCTTGAAGAGTTTGGGGGTGAAGTAAATGTCTTTATCGTTCCTACTGAGAAGACACCATGGGCATTTGTAAACTTCATCCGCTCGATGGATGAGTATTACATACCAGACAGTGCGATGATATGGGTTGCAAACATCAAAAAAGGATCGATTGATCCGTTGATTGGAGAACCAGGCGATAGTGCGATAACTTCGACATTTGACAACCCGTCAAGGGCAAAAAAAGCAATCCAGATCTGGAGAAGAGCTGGAGGTATCGATAGTTCATTTATTGGGTTGAGTTGAGCGCTCAAAGGCTCAAATCCCCACTGACGTAGGCCCGTTCTATGATAATATCTTCAAGAGGCCAGTCAGCAAATGGTCCCCTGTTACCGGTCTTCACAGCCTTTATCTGATTAACGACATCCATGCCAGAGACTACGCTGCCAAATACTGCATACCCATCGCTATCAGGTCGGTAATCCAGAAACCTGTTATCTGCGACGTTGATGAAAAACTGGCAGGTGGCACTATCTGGATCGGCTGTTCTTGCCATCGCTATGGTTCCAACCTCATTCTTCAAGCCGTTCTTTGATTCCAGCTTGATAGGTTTATGGGCAGGCTTCTCGCTTCCATCCGGCGTGTAACCTCCACCCTGAATCATGAATCCATCGATGACGCGGTGGAATATCGTCCCATCATAATGCCCCTCTTTTACGTAACGAAGGAAGTTCTCAACAGTAATCGGGGATCTTTTACGATTGAGTTCGATCTCAATCTTTCCCTTATTCGTCTCAAGTACAACAATTGTATTCGACATAAAGGGATTAATTCTGTATCGTATAAAACGGTTTGGATCTGCTCAATCAACCAAAGAAATCCCGATGCATCGCTTTAACCTCTTCAACAACCTCCTTAACCGCCTCAAATATCGCAGGGTCCTTTTTTACCTGTTCCTGATCTAAAATCCTCGATGGGGGGCGTCTATGGATCGTATCCTCACAGAACCTGACCCATGTAAGAGGTATCTCGTCAGGAGGATCCGACCCCGCCATCTTGCCAAAGAAGATACTCCAGGCACGGGGTACAACCGTCATATCATATCCACCTCCACCGAGTCCAAGCCACCTGCCATCACAGATGCTGTGTGCAATCTCGTGCAGGATCTCGCCGATCTCGTTGTATGCACGGGTTGTGAGTGAAAGGTCCGTCAGTGGGTCACTGAAGTGTGTATCCACTCCAAGCTGCGTCACGATTACCTGGGGCTCAAATGCTGCTGCAAGCGGTGGTACAACCCCCCTGAAGGCATAGAGATATGGATCATCGGTTGTATATCTTGGTAATGGGACGTTTACGGCATAACCCTTTCCTTTGCCTTCTCCAATCTCATTAACCCTGCCGGTTCCAGGGAATAAATAATCCCCGCTCTCATGGAGTGAGACGGTCAGAACTGATGGGTCGCCGTAGAAAATCCACTGAACGCCATCACCATGGTGGGCATCGATATCGATATACATCACCCGCTCAAAGTGTTCTCTTAGAAATTTGATGGCAATCGCAGGATCATTGAAGATGCAGAAACCCGATGCACGATTCTCGGTTGCATGATGGAGGCCACCTGAGATGTTGAACGCATGATCAAACTTATCTTCAGCGATGAGCCGTGCTGCCTTGAGGCTTGCGCCCACATACAGAGAGGATGCCTCATACATACCATCGAATATCGGGTTATCTCCGTATCCAAGTCCAAACTCGCTTAAGGTGATAGGTGATCTTGGAAGGTTACCTTCACCTGCTGCCTTTACGGCATCGATGAACCTGGGTGTGTGAACCCGCATTATATCCAATTCTGTGGCATATTCAGGCTTTTCAATCGATGCACCTTTTGCCTTGAATAATCCAATCTCCATCATAAGCGTGTATGTTAAAAGAAGCCTCACTGGGTTCAGGGGATGAGATCTCCCAAAATCGTACTTCAGAAAATCATCTGAGTAAAATAGTGCAGCTCGTTCCCCCATTTAAATCACCTGATCCGATCTCCTGGTTTAACCTCTCTATCAGGCACAAGAAGCACTCCTTCGCCTGCTGCAAGTAGCATACCCCTGGACTCGACCCCAAAGATCGTTGCAGGTTCGAGGTTTGCAAGTACAATGATCTCTTTGTTCACAAGTTCCTCTGCACTGTAAAGCTCTGCGATGCCTGCAACGATCTGACGTGGTTTATCTTCACCAAGATCAACCATCAGTTTTATGAGCTTCTTTGAGCCTTCAACCGCTATTGCTTCAACCACTCTACCAACCCTGATGTCAAGCCTCTCAAACTCATCATAGGTGATCATATCAGTTTTTTCGACCATCTCGTCTCCACCCCCTTCAATCCGTTGGTGCAGTATCTCCTGCATACGTGCTATTATATCATCCTCGACCCGATCAAAGAGTAATCTCGGCTTGCCAAGCTTAATTCCCTCATTGAGCGGGGTCAACGCTGCTGTGACAGACACCTTATGGATATCCTCTTCCATCCCAAGATCCTCCCAGAGTAGTTCCATCTTTGATGGCATCACAGGCTCAAAGAGGATGGCAAGTGCCTTGACAATCTGAAGAGCGTTTTTCAGTACCCTGCCACACGCCACCTTATCACTCTTTACAAGCTCCCATGGTTTGTGTGACTGGAAATAAGCATTTCCAAAATTTGCAAGTGCCATCACAGAATCAACCATGCGTTTCGGCTCATACTCCTCTATTGAAGCCTTTACAAGCTCGATCGTTCCTTTGATCTCTTCTATAACCTCCTCTTCGATCTCACCCTCGGGCACCTCACCGAAGTTCTTGAACGTGAAGAGGAGCGTACGGTATGCGAGATTACCAAGTACTGCCAAAAGCTCATTGTTGCACTTCTCCTGAAAGACCTGCCACGAGAAGTTGAGCTCCTTAGTATGGGATGTATAGCTTACAAGATAGTAACGCAGGAGATCTGGATGAAAACCGTTTTCAAGGTACTCATCGACCCATACGACGTAGCCCCGTGACTTTGAGAAGGTCTTATCATCGATCTTGACCATTCCAGATGCGATTACCGCCGATGGAAGCGCATACCCCGCGCCTTTAAGCATTGCAGGCCAGAATATGCAGTGGTGGTAGATGATATCACTACCGATAAAGTGCGTGATCCTGGCGTCACCTTTCCAGTAATCCTCCCAGTTCGCACCAACTCTATCTGCCCATTCTTCGGTCGATGAAATGTATCCAATCGGTGCATCAACCCAGACATAGACGACAAGATCATCTCTTCCAGGAAACTTCACACCCCAGTCGAGGTTTCGTGTGATACACCAGTCCTTAAGTTCACCTTTGACCCATCCAAGGGCATAGTTCCGTGCGTTTGATGTTCCACGAAGTTCTTCGAGAAATTTAAGCAGAAACGATCTGAACTCAGAGAGTTTGAAGAAGTAATGCTCCTGCACTCTGAACTCAGCCTTCATTCCACAGACCTTACAGAGTGGATCAAGGATCTCACCTGGCTCAAGATGACGCCCACATCCCTGGTCACACTCATCTCCCCTGGCTACCGAGCCGCAGTACGGGCATCTGCCCTCAACATAACGATCTGGAAGAAAAATCTGGCATGTGGGGCAGTATGCAAGCTCGATCGACTTTGGATAGACATAACCACGATTGATGAGCTCCTTTGTGATTATTTGCGTTCTTCTGTGATTGTAATCAGAGTCTGTGCTCCCATAGTTATCGAATATGACCCCAAGCTTCTTGAATGTTGCATCAAAGTAGTGGTGATACTTTTCAACAAGCTCTTTTGGCGTTATCTTCAGGCTCTCTGCATTGACAACGATCGGCGTTCCGTGCGTATCAGAGCCACAGATGAATATTAACTCCTCGCCGAGTTTTCTGAGCATCCGTACATAGACATCTGCTGGCACGTACGTCCGTAAGTGTCCGATGTGAGCGGGTCCGTTTGCATACGGAAGTCCACAGGTTACAACGTGTGGGCGATGACCTTGCATAGGAGAAGGTCTGTGTTTCGATTATAAAGGGGTTGTGGTGGCCATCGCCTGAAGCATCTAATCCCCTCGCATCTGCTTGACCCCGCAGACAATCCTCCCGTCTGCAAACTGCACTTCGATCTCGTCACCAACCGATGTTTCAGACGATCGTTTAAGCACCCTGTGATCAGGTAAGCTGTATGTTATCGTATAACCACGCTTAAGAACCGATAAAGGACTTAAAGCATCTATCTTTTCCATAAGACCGTGTAAAATCTTTCTGTTTATGTCAATCCGATGCTGAAGTGAGCGCGTGATGATATTGGTGAGTTCATCGACTCGCTGTCGCTTCTGGTTTATCTGATCCTGTGGTTTCCTCGATACGATCATCTCTCTTGCATGATCAACTCGCCTGCGCTGCTCTTTCATGATCTGGAGAATTCCTGTCCTGATCCTCGACTCCAGTGAATTGATGGTCTGGAGAACCTCGATCTGATCAGGCACAGCAATCTCTGCAGCGGCCGATGGTGTTGCTGCCCGAATATCTGCGACAAAATCTGCTATCGTGAAGTCGGTCTCATGTCCAACCGCTGAGATCACCGGAATTTCTGATTCAAAGATCGCCCTTGCAACAATCTCCTCATTGAATGCCCACAGATCTTCAACAGATCCCCCTCCCCTACCAACGATTAGTAGATCGAGATCATCATGTTCGTTCATCATGCGAATTGCATCGGCGATCTCTGCTGCTGCCCCTTCGCCCTGCACTCTCACAGGTGCAACAAGTATCTCAAGCCCTCTCCAGCGACGTCTCAGGATCTTCACAACATCACGTATCGCTGCACCACCAGGGGATGTTACAATCCCGATCTTTGTTGGAAAACGTGGCAGGGGCTTTTTGAATCTATCATCAAACAACCCTTCTTTCTTCAACTTCTCTTTCAACTGTTCAAACGCAAGATATAATGCCCCAAGACCATCTGGCTCCACATCATCCACATAGAGCTGATACGATCCACCGAGTTCATAAACGCCGACGTTTCCAAGCGCAAGAACGCCCATACCCTCTTCCATGCGAAACTTGATGCGTGAAGCGTTTCCTCTGAAGCAGATACACCTTATGCTGCTCTTTTCATCTTTCAATGTAAAATAGATGTGTCCAGAAGAATGGTATCTCAGATTGGATACTTCTCCCCTGACCCAAAGTTTCTGAAGCGTTCTATCTGCCTCAATGATCTCTTTTATGCGGGATGTGACCTCCTCAACCGTGAATATCGGTATCCCAAACTTCTCCTCCTTCTCGATTACCGCATCCTCCGCAGAAGCCTCAACCACACAATCGCAGGATTCAACCTTCTCAAAATCGAAAAGTGTTAATTTTCTGGGCCTTCTCTGCTTTTTCATCAGTAAATTTACTCCTCCATCCTTTTTATCGGTTTTCCTTCTCTCTCGCTATGCGATACTCATCCACAAGCTCATCAAACCACTTTTTTTGCTTTTCTTTAATCTTTAATCCGTGTTCTTCGTTCCACTTCGAGATTGCCGACTCAAATAAATTTGTATCAACAAGAGCAACCTCATCAGTGACCCGAACATCAAGCTCTTCAGCCTTAAATGCGGGAATTCCCAGCTCGATGAAAGCATCGGATGCGGTGTGTGACATCTTTCCAAAGTAAATTGCGGCCCTGATCCCGATCTCGGCGAGCATCCTGACAGTACTCTCACCACCACCGCTTGCATCCATGAAGAGAAGAATATCCCCCGCTCTGATGCCATATTCTTCCTCAACTCTCATGATTGCATTTTTATTGAAAGCCTCGATTATCTTGAGTGGTATCCCCTCTCCTCGCATCTCCCGCTTTCTCACCTGTCTCAATTCTTCAATTTTAGATCGGAGCTCCTTATTCTCCTTTTTGTATTCCCAGATGATACCTTTAAGACGTTTGATCTCGCTATCCCTCTTTTTAAGCTCTTTTTCCCGCAAAACCTCTTTCCGCTCGTGCGAGCGTGCTGTTTCGATCTTGAGCCTGAGCAACTCAATCTCACGCTCTTTCTCATTCAATTTCTCCTCAAGCTCCTTGACATAATTTTTGAGGAGTTTCGCCCGCCCATAAGCCTCTTTGAGATCAGATTTAAGCTTTAAAACCTCTTCATCTACTGTCTCTTCCCCGATTATTTTTTGCTCTGTGCCATCCGCACTATTCGCTCTTGCAACACTTGATATCGCCGCATCGATCGTAGATCCTTTGATAACAAGCGCCTTGACCTCATCCGGGTCCACACCAGGCGGAATCTTCTTCATAATCTGCTCAAACTTCGGCTCACGGCTTCTGTATGCATCGAGCGCTGCAGCCAGTGCATCCCGTTCATGATCGTTTCTGTACTCAAAGGACTTTGTCAGTGCGATCTTGGTCTCCACTGCAAGCGACTCTGGTGGTTCGTGCAGTATTGCATTGAAGGACCGTTTGATCTTCTCCACGCTACCAGGTGCAGGGTTAACGTCTGATGCTACGATGAGTGTTTTCCCGGTCCTTGCGATCAGCTCGATCAGTTTGGCAGGGGTGCGGGTTCTTGAGCTTGAAAGTTCGATCAAATTGCCGTTCAAATCCAGTATGGCAACCGCAGTCGTTGTACCAGGATCGATACCAACGATCGTGTGCTTTCGTGCAGGTTGCAACTCTGACTGTTCTCTGAACTCTATGTGCTCCCGCTCAACAGGTGAGATCTTCACCTGGACATCACCACTTCTCCCAGAACTAAGGCGAATTTTATCTCTGGTGGCATCAACTAAGAATATGGCGTTTACATAGCCACCAAAACCTTTTTTCACACTCAGATTGAAGTCGATTCCGTTGTTTCTCAAGAATTCGCATATTTCATCTGTCCTCTCCTTTACAGCGGCATGAATCTTTCGTCCGTACCGTTTCTGACTCCATCCTCCCTTACCGATGCTTCTTGCCCTGCTCACCTTGATCTGTGTCTTATCCTTACGAAAGAGTACTTCATCACCCACGCCCGCTCCTGCAAGTAGGGCGCAGGCGTTTGCCTCATCGAGTGGATTAAAACGGTTGAATTTGAGATTCAGTCGCTTTACAAGGCGTGACAGAGGTTGTTGTTTGATTCCACCTGTTACCTGGATCACCTTTGTATTGGAGGGCAATTCTCGCAGAAATTCAGCAAGCGAACCGTCATCTTTCCTTTTTTCACTGCTAAACTCATAGATGTTGTCTGTTGCGATGAGATCTGGCTGGAGGCGCCTGATCATCCGAATGAGTTTGAACCTGCTGATCGATTGAAAACGTTCAACTGTCCCCTCAGCCTCGTTGCGAAGAACGACTGCGTAATACCTTCCGTGCTTAGAGCGTTTGGCAATATCAACCCCAAGTATCACCCTATCAGACAAATTTATGTCGTCCTCCCAGATAAACTAATTTCCATCCTTATCACTGCATATGCCAGATGCTGCACCCAGGCAAAACATTATATTCAGTATCTCCATATTTATATCTGATGCTAAAAAGGCTTCTGTATCCACTCTATGAGCCGATGTTAAGACGCGATCTTGAAGATGTCGAGATCAATCACATACTTCTGGTGATCTCAGCCAGCGATATCAGGGATCGAGCAGGAATATCGAAACTCAGGCAGTTCATTGAGTGGTCATTCGATCTCTCGATCCCTGATGTATGCATATATATCAGCACACGGGAGAATGGAGGGGGTATGCCAGCTACGCTTACAACCACCATCTATAATGAGCTTGAATCGATCGATGCAAAGCTCGCTGTTTACACACATCAGACCTCACGGGTTAAAAAGAATGGCGATGAGAGGTATAGTGTAAATGTATCAATTGGTCTTGGTGGGAGAGATGAACTTGTGTATGCAACCCGTAAAATAATGGAAGAGGTAAAAGCCGGGCATATCACTCCAGAAGAGATAGACGAGAAGTTAATCGAGTCAAAGCTCATATTTAATTTCACACCAGATCTTATAATCCGCTCGGGGACGACCAAACTTACTGATTTTTTGATATGGCAGGCTGTATATTCAGAACTTTATTTTACAGATGTTAGCTGGGTTAATTTTAGAAAAATAGACTTTTTAAGGGCGGTTAGAGATTTTAAAAAACGCGAAAGGAGGTTTGGGCGATGAGGTGGCAGATAGTCCTTATCCTCACACTTATAATGGTACAGATGTGTGGGGTTGCGGGTGGCACAGAGCGATTTGTTTATGTTGTTGATTTGAAGGGCACGGTTACAGGCGGGAGTGCACTTGATATCGAGGATGCCATAGCGCATGCTAAAGAAATCGGGGCAGAAGCAGTGATTATTCGTATAGATACACCAGGTGGACTTCTATTTGCAACAAAAGAGATCATAAAATCGATCGATAATGCAGATGTACCTGTTATCACCTTTGTATCTCCAAAGGGCGCGATGGCAGCATCTGCTGGTTCTTTCATCCTCATAACAGGGCATGTTGCTGCGATGAGTCCTGGAACTGCAACAGGAGCTGCAACCCCGGTCTCGATTGGTCCGATCGGCGGTGGGGCAGATATAGCAAACAAGACAAAGAACTATTTTGCGGCAGATATGCGAAGTATCGCCGAGGAACGGGGTAGAAATGCCACGATAGCCGAGCAATTTGTGACTGAAGCGCTCAGTCTCACCGCAAATGAGGCACTGGATGCAGGCATCATCGACCTGATCGCAGATGGTACAGACGAGCTGCTTGAAGCTGTGGACGGCAGAAAAGTCATCGTCAACGGGCGAGAAATAACACTTCAAACTGCTGGAGCAGATATAATGGTACATGAGCGTCCATTCAGGGTGGAGATTGTGGACCTGATTGGAAGACCAGAGATCGCCTTCATTCTCTTTTTGATAGGCATCTATGGACTCATATTTGGATTTTCCTCTCCTGGTACGTATGTGCCAGAGATGATTGGTGCTATATCGCTGCTTCTTGGACTCTATGGCATGGGTCTTTTCAATATAAACCTCTTTGGAGTTCTGCTGCTCCTTCTCGGCATTGTGCTCTTTATCGCAGAAGCGCTGACGCCCACATACGGCATTTTAACGGTTGGAGGTGGCGTATGCATGATTCTTGGTGCGTTGATGATACCCCAGGAGCCATTGCTTGGTTCGGACTGGCTCAAATCTTTCGGCGCTGTTGTGGTGGTTATGACGGTTGTCTCGCTTCTATTCTTTGTATTTGGGATTGGTGCGGTGATTAAAACCCGTAAACGGAAGGTTGCAACAGGAGCAGAGGAAATGATTGGGCTTGTGACGCGAGCACTCTCTGATATCGATGAACGAGGTGGTAGCGTGAAGGTTCATGGTGAGATCTGGCGGGCAAAGAGCGTGGGCGGTTTGATTGCAGAAGATGAGGAGGTCGAGATTGTGGATCTTGAAGGACTAACACTTCTTGTAAGGAGGAAGGATTGATGTCACTCACTGCTTCGATAATAACGATCGGTGATGAGATACTTTCTGGTGATATTACAAACACCAATGCAACGTGGATCGCGAAGCGGTTGCACGATAACGGGGTTGTTGTGCGCATGTGTGCAGCTATAGGGGATGAGATCGAGGATATTTCAAAGCTGATCCACTTCTGTGAAGAGATGGCTGATTGGATATTCATAACAGGCGGGCTTGGGCCAACCCATGATGATATCACACGTGAAGCGATCGCCTATGCAACAGGTAAAAAACTCGTTCAGAATGAAGAAGCTCGATCACTTCTGATTCCGCGTTTTGGGGCTGGAAAACATACACTCAAGCTATGTGAGCTTCCAGAAGGTTGTGAAGTGATCGATAACCCCGTAGGAGCAGCCCCTGGCTTTATTGTGGATCGACTTATCGTACTACCAGGTGTCCCCGAAGAGATGGAGGCGATGTTTAACTCAATCGCGGATCGTTTTCTGGATGACGCACCGGTTGTTAAATGGATAACACTTCCCAGATATGAGGTTGAACTCGCCGATCTCTTGAGAGAGGCATCAGAACGCTTTCCTGATGTCAAGATTGGCTCTTACCCACAATGGGGAGAAAAAGTTAAGATCAGGTTGAGTGCGAGCGATGCTGCAAAGATTGAGGAAGTAATTGCATATTTCAGAAAGGAGGGGCTTGATATCCCATGAAAGTTCGACCCGTATGCGCCTCGTGTCTCTTTGAACGAGCGAACTATGAAGCAGACCTTGTATTAGCCAATGACGAAGAGAAGATCAGGTTTTTGAAAGAACTCATGAAATATGCCTCAGAAAACTTTGACATCGATGCGACGCCTGCTAAAATTGGAACCGAGCGAGAAAGGATACTTGTTCGTATAAGTGGTAACGAGGATCCGTATCTTGAGCTAAAAAGGAGCAGTAATGAGATTGCTGTTAAACTACTTGATATTGCTAAAAAAGCATACGAACAATCACAGGACAGGCTAAAAATGTTGTTGACCATCGCTGCAGCGGGAAACTCAATGGAATATGGTGTGAAAGGGCATAATTTTGACCACACTGCATTTCGATCTGAGTTTGAGAATCTTTTGCGAGAACCTATCACTGGTAATGTGGAAGATGTTCTGAATCGTATCAAAAACGCCTCAAAGATACTCTATCTGACAGATAATGCAGGTGAGATTGTGTTCGACCTATTCTTCATAGAAGAACTTATCGAGATGGGTAAAGAGGTTATTATATCTCCAAAATCATCTCCAATACTGAATGATGCAACCGTTGATGATGTGAATGAGTTTGCAGACTTTGATATTCAAATTATACCAACTGGATCGTTTGTAGGATTTTCGCCGGATGAGGCAGATCCAGACTTTCTTGAACATCTATGGAACGAGGATTATCTGGTAATTGCCAAGGGGATGGGGAACTATGAGGTAATCTCAGAGTTTGAGACCGAGCTTTCAGGCAGGCTCATCTATATTCTGCGGGCAAAGTGCGCCCCTGTTGCAGATAGCATCGGCGTAAATCAGGGCAATCTTGTTGCTATGCTGGTGAATGAAGGTGGTGTATGAATCCTGAAAAGATACGAGCGGATTTTTCAATTTTTTCCGAACACAGGGGTCTAATCTACATGGACAGTGCTTCAACGAGTTTAACGCCAGAACCGGTTCTTGATGCAACCCTTGAATATTACAGGAGCTACAACGCAAATGTAGGCCGGGGGGTGCATCATCTATCCCAGATCGCATCGGCGAAGTATGAGAATGCGCACAGCACGGTTGCAAATTTCATTAATGCAGGATCAGGAGTGATTGTTTTCACGAAAAATACGACAGAAGGGATAAATACCGTTGCATCCGGGATAAAATGGCAGAAAGGAGATAAGATCATCACTTCTATACTCGAACACCACTCAAATCTTCTTCCATGGCTCAGATTGAGAGAGATCGGGGTAGAAGTTGAGATTATAAATCCAGAAAGCAATGGCATACTCGATCCAGCTGATTTTGAGGCTGCAATAACAGATAGAACGAGACTTGTTGCACTCACACATGCGTCCAATGCTATTGGAACGATCCAGCCCATAGAAAAGATTGTCAGGATCTGCAAGGATCGGGGTGTACTGGTGCTTGTGGATGGTGCCCAGTCGGTTCCACATTTGAAGGTAGATGTTGAAGCGTCTGGTCTGGATTTTCTCTGCTTTTCAGGTCATAAGATGCTTGGCCCCACAGGAACAGGTGTCTTGTGGATGAGAGAACCTGTGATTGAGCCGCTCTTTCTTGGCGGAGGAATGATAGAGGAGGTGACACTCGATCATTACGAGTTTGCCGGGGGATATGAGCGATTTGAGGGTGGAACACCCAATATTGGAGGTGCGATTGGACTTTCTCGGGCATGTGAGTATCTCGAAGAGGTGGGGATGGACGAATTGAGGTCTCATGAAGAACAGCTCACGGGGCAGCTCATTGAAGGGCTTCGCGAGATCGAGAGGGTGGAGGTATATGGCGATCCAGATCCAGAAAAGCGTGTTGGAACAGTATCTTTCAATATAGATGGTTTGAATCCACATGATGTTGCCCATATCCTCGATGAGTCCTCGAATATCATGGTACGATCAGGACACCACTGCGCATCACCGTTGATGGCATACATGCATATCGATGGATCTGTGAGGGCATCGCTGTATCTCTACAACACCGAGGATGAAGTGGAGACTCTGCTTGCCACAGTTGAAAGGATAACAAAGGTGATGTAGGTGATAGAGGAGATCACAGTCATCAGGATGACTGATGGTGAATCCAGCGAAGCAGTGGAAGAGGTTGTCGAGGAGATGCCACTTGCACTGTACGTCAATGGACGGTGGGTTCAGACCGCTATGATAAGCCCTTCCATGATAAAAGAGTTTGTGATCGGGCATCTCTTTGCAGAAAAGGTTGTAAAAGCATGTGATGAGATAGAATCGATCCAGATTGAGGAGAATATTGCGAAAGTGCTTTTAAAAGATCCACTTGGAATTGTTAACCTTAAAAAAGTTGTTTTAAGCGGGTGTGGCGGTGGTTCATCATTTCTGGACGAATCCAAACTTCCAAGAATAAATACCGAATTTACGATCGATTGGAGAATGGCATCAGAAAGCATGAGCAGGGTGCTGGGTTCAGAGATTCACAGAAGAACAAGAGGGGTTCACTCAGTCGGACTTTTCAATAAAGAGGGTGAGATCGTAATAGCTGATGATATAGGGCGACACAATGCACTCGATAAGGTGATAGGGTATGCCATCGGTGAGAATATCGACTTCAAAGAGACATTTGTGGGAGTAACTGGTAGAATCTCCTCAGATATGGTTCTGAAGTGTGTAGCAGTTGAGATTCCAATCATCCTCTCAAAAGGCGCTGTAACATCCCTCGCAGTTGAGATAGGAAAGATAACAGGGATGACGATCATCGGGTTTGTGAGCCAGCATGGGATGAGAATTTATACAGGTCGGATTTCATGAGAAGCATGACTTGTACTGTCAGAGGTGAAAAAGCAGTCTGTGTCTGCTCAGGAGGGCTTGATTCAACCGTTGCTGCTACAATTGCAGCGCGAGAGGGGTATGAACTCCATATCCTCCATGCAAGCTATGGACAGATCGCAGAAGAGAGGGAGATCGAGGCGGTAAAGCGAATCAGTGAGGAGCTTGGGGCAAAGGAGTTGGTCTTCGTTGATCTTGGATTTCTTGGGGCTTTTGGGGGGTCTGCCCTCACAGATAGATCGATCGAGATACCGATTGATGAGCGGGTTGAGCTTGATGGTACATCCACACCTGATACATGGGTTCCATGCAGGAATCTGGTTCTTCTTGCTGTTGCATCCGCCTATGCCGAGTCAATCGGGGCATCCACTGTATTTGTCGGTTTCAATGCTGAAGAGGCTCAATCATACCCTGACAACACCCCGACATTCCTTGAGCGGTTCAATGATGTGCTTGAACATGCTGTTGCAAGTTTTACAGATCCGATTACGGTGAGGGCGCCGCTTATTGGATACTTCAAGCGTGAGATCGTGAGGAAAGGGGTTGAGGTAGGTGCGCCACTTGGTTTAACATGGTCGTGTTATTTGAGTGGGGATCTTCACTGTGGAAGGTGTGAGGCGTGCCAGCATC
This sequence comes from Candidatus Syntrophoarchaeum caldarius, assembly GCA_001766815.1. Lineage (NCBI taxonomy): Archaea > Methanobacteriati > Halobacteriota > Candidatus Syntropharchaeia > Candidatus Syntropharchaeales > Candidatus Syntropharchaeum > Candidatus Syntropharchaeum caldarium. Next base: position 400,224 of record LYOS01000001.1, on the reverse strand, counting down.
GAAAGCGAGGCTTTAGAGAGGCTGAAGTTGAAGATGTGACCGTTTATGAAAGAAAATAGCAGGATCCTCTGGGATGAGGCTGGACTCGAAGCAGCGGTAGCAGAAGAACGCCCAATACTGATGATCGATATACTTCGTGCGACAACCACAATCGTAACAGCCTTTGCAATGGGTGCAACGGCTGTATCTGTCGTGGATGAGGATCTGGATACAGGCGAGGGGATGATCAGGATAGGTGAGAAGGAGGGGATAAAGCTTGAAGGTTTCGATTATGATAATTCACCCAGCACGATCAGCAGCATCGATCTCTCGGGAAAAGAGGTTTTGCTTAAAACAACAAACTTCTCAAAGGCGTATGTGAAGGCAAAGAGGACAAGGGTCTATGCGGGATCGTTTCTCAACCTCAGCGCCTGCATCAAGCTTGTATCCTCCACTGATTCACTTGAGATTTACCCATGCAGGCGAAGAGGAAGGATCGCACTCGAAGATCTCTTTGCTGCACTCATCATCGTATCAGGCGAGGTACCTGCTGTAGATGTGCTTTTTGAACTGGTGGAGGGGGGTGCATCTGCAAAAAATCTGATCTCGCTTGGAAAAGCGGATGATATTGAGTTTGCATGCAGGATCGACCAGTTTGATATTCTTCCTGTATCAGAACCAGGCGGGAGTTACTTCAGGCTGGGATCTGTGGGGTGAGGTTATATAACCACCACCCGCGCTCTCCTCACTTTCCCGGTGGTCGCTCTTTAAGTGTTACATTAACCCGCTCTTCGACTCCGTCCCGCACGTAGCCGATCTCAACCTCATCACCTATTTCATGCTCTAAAATCGCCTTTATGAGTTCGTTCATCGTAAAAATCTTTTTACCATCAAATTCGATGATGATATCACCTGGTTCAAAATCCTCTGCCCCGATATGTGAGCTTGAACCCCGAAGTCCTGCCTCATCCGCTGGATCGCCCTCAAAGACATCAACGATGATGACTCCACCATCAAGATCAAGCCCCAGCATCTCAGCCAGCTCCGGGGTTAAATCCATGCCTGTGATCCCAAGCCATGGTCTCAAGACCTTTCCGTGTGCTATGATCTCAGATGAAACTTTTTTTGCGGTGTTTATCGGTATTGCAAATCCGATTCCATCCGCAAATGGAAGTATTGCACTGTTTATCCCAATGACTTCACCTCTGGCGTTCAATAGAGGTCCACCGCTGTTTCCAGGATTTATTGCAGCATCAGTCTGTATAACGCCTTCGATCGTATATCCACCCTCTGTTGTAATTGTTCTATCAAGCCCACTTATGATACCAAGTGTGATTGTATTATCAAGTGCGTAAGGGTTTCCAATAGCTATTGCAAGCTGACCTGGACGTATATTGTCCGAATCACCAAGTGTAAGCGGCTGAATGTGTGCAGGAAGTGAAGCTTCAATCACAGCGACATCCGTCATCGGGTCAGATCCGATGAGTGTTCCACTTCGTTGCGTGCCATCAAAGAATGTTATCGTCAGTTCATCCGCCCCAGCGATTACATGCTCATTTGTTATGATGTACGCTGAACCGTTACAGCTTATGACAAAACCCGATCCAGAACCATTTATCGGAAATGGATGCTTAATTCCGCTGACATTTGTCTTCGAGGATTTTATGTAAACCATTGAACGTTTTACATCCTCGAATATTCCAACAACAATTGCTTCCTGGTTTGATGTGAGATTTGTGGTATGTACTCCACAGTGATTTGCTTCATGAAACGCCCCATACCATCCCACAAATCCTCCAATCATCCCTGCAACAAGTGCGATGAGAATTACAAGGACTGTGCCAAGACGAGGATACAGAGTGTCAGACCGTTTCCCATCCATAAACCTCATTCATCGAAGTTATTTATAGCTCATTGCATCTTAAATAAATACGCTTGAATGCTACATAGCAGATCAGGGATGCAACTTCTTCAAGATCCATGCCATGTTTTCACCCAAATTCTTCATGGTTCGAATTCCTTCTTCATCTTTTTCCACATCACCGGGATGGAATCCAATGCCTAAATTCCAGTAACTCGAACCAGCTACCACCATCTGATTGATCAAGAAGAACTGGTTTATCGCATTAAAAACAGGAATTGCACCGGCCCTTCGAACTGCAACGACCGCTGCACCAACTCTTCGCTTTAATAGATAACCATTTGCCATAGCCACAAGTCCTGCCCGGTCGATCAAAGCCTTCAACTCAGTGTTAACATTTGAAAAATAGGTGGGTGACCCCAGAATGATTCCATCCGCCTCAAGCATCTTTTCGATGCATTCATTCAGGATATCATCATCTATCACACATCGTTGATCTTTATTTTTAAAGCAGTTCATACAGGCTGTGCAACCATGTAATGTTTTCCCACCGATATGAAAGAGTTCAGTTTCAATCTCTTCTTTTTTCAATTCATCCAGCACACGATTGATGAGTATGACCGTGTTTCCATCTTTATGTGGGCTGCTGTTAAAGGCTATAACTTTTATCTTAGTTCTCACTACCAATCAAACCTCTTTTTTGTAAGCGTTTCCCAGAAGCCAGACGTTCACATCTTTAACCCCCGGTACCTCCATTATGAGGTCATAGATTCCCCTTAGATCTTCGTAACTCTTGAATCGACATTGCATAAAGATGCGAAATGTTCCCGTTGTTACATCCCAGATCTCAGAGATTGACTCCTCATCTTTCAGGCGTTCAATCAGGTTATCTACAGTATCAGACGGGCAAATTATGCCGATGAAACCTGAAAACTCATATCCAAGCTTTTCCCAGTTGATTACTGGTGCATACGTCGATATGACACCTTTTTCCTCCAGCCTGTTAACCCTCAAATTAGCGGTACTTCGCGGAATTTTTAGCTCATTTGCGAGCTGCGTAAGTCTTGCTCCAACCCCTTTTCCCCTGAGCATCGTGGTGAGAATTCGCATATCTAATTCATCAATATCGTCTTTCATGATCTCATATCCATCATATTTTTATCTAAATTGCATTATAACTGCTTATTTTTTTTCCGCCCCTTCTTTTCTGAGCGCATAAGTCCAGCAAGATTTACGTCAAAATCTTCGATCTTTGATATAATAGTGATGTCTGTTCGATCTCCTTTCTTCAACTTAAGGATCTCGCGAATCTCGATTGGAATCGTTATTCGATTATTTGCGATAACAGGTTTTATGAATGTGTGGCCCTTGGTTTCACATTTCAACTTGTCATTGGGTTTTATATTAAACCTGACGATGATATCTTTTGGTATTGTGATCTTCCCACCCTCGAGGATCTTCTTTGTGATCACTCGATTTATTTCAATCATGATTATACCTAACTACAGCTGGTATATTTAAGCTTTTTCTAATCTTACGAAATTGTATCCAATGTGATAATAACCCTGATGAGACTACCACAACTTTTATATATTGTGCAGGTGGAAAGTTGGCATGGTCAAAATGAAGGTGTCAGGTGTAGGGAAGGCAATACGAGGAGTTTTTTTACGTTTGCTGCTATTACGCTTGGCGTTGTAACGTTTGATCCCGAATCTTTTTTAAAAAAAATATTATGGGTTTGGTGATTATCGTGGTTGTTGCAGAAACAAAAAAGCAGGATAGACTGAGTAAAAACAGAATAAATAAAGCGGAATATCTGCTGAAAGGAAACTCGTCATGTCCCGGTTGCACAGCAATGCTTGCCATTCGTCATATATTGAAGGCCGCAGGGCCTGATACATTTGCACTTGTTGGCGCCTGCTGTGCCGTTGTTTGCGAGGGGGTCTACCCGAATACGTGTATGGCAATCCCTACGCTTGATACTGCATTTGCCTGTACAGCAGCAATGGCGAGTGGAGTTCGGGCTGCGGTGCGAGATCGTGGAATAAACGTGATAGCGATTGCCGGTGATGGCGGAACGGTTGATATTGGAGTTCAGGCATTATCCGGGGCCATTGAGCGCAACGATGACTTTCTCTATGTCTGCTATGACAACGAGGCGTACGGTAATACAGGTATGCAACGATCAGGCTCAACGCCGTTCGGAGCGGTAACTACCACAACGCCTTTCGGAAAACGTGAGGATAAAAAAGACATTGCAGCTATAATAGGTGCTCATAACCCACCTTACATGGCAACTGCCTGTGCTTCTTATCCAATTGATCTTCAAAGAAAGGTTGAACGAGCGCTCTCGATTGAAGGAACCAAATTTATCCACGTCCTGGCTCCCTGTCCACCTGGATGGAGGATCTCCACTGATAAGGCGATAGAGGTTGGCAAACTCGCCGTCAAGAGTTGTTCGTTCTTTCTCTATGAGATGGAAGAACGGAAGATCAGGATGAGTAAGCCCAGTATTAATGCGATAAAGAAACCGATACCGGTTAGAGAATATTACCGTGTCCAGGGTAGATTTGCGAGGATGAGCGATGAAGAGATCGAGATCTCACAGCAGAAGATCGATGCAAATATAGCCTACTTCAGGGAGGTGTGTGATCTTTGAGTATAGCAACGCAAGAAGGAGAGACAGGTCAGGATCACCGGGTCTTTGTCACGGGATGCGAGGCTGTTGCGAGGGCGGTTATGACGGCAAAACCCTCTGTGATCGCATCGTATCCAATAACACCACAGACAGAGATTGTCGAGAAATTATCGCTATTTATCGGCGAAAGTGGGAGTGAGTGTCAGTTCATAGCAGTTGAGAGTGAGCATTCCGCACTTTCTGCATGCATTGGAGCTTCATCCTGTGGTGTACGGACGTTCACTGCGACGTCGAGTCATGGGTTACTATACATGGCAGAAATGGTTCACTGGGCTGCAATAGCAAGGCTTCCGATCGTTATGGCAAACGCAAATCGTGCACTTGGGTCAGGATGGAATATCTGGGCAGATCATCTTGATGCGCTATCGCTGCGAGATGCGGGCTGGATTCAGTTCTTTGCATCAAGCGTCCAGGAGGTCTATGACACAATCCTGATCGCTTTCAGGGTTGCAGAGAATGAAGGTGTGATGCTGCCTGCGATGGTGAACCTCGATGGTTTTCTCCTGACACATATAAATCAACCACTCAATCTTGTAGATGATGATCTCTACATCAGTGAGTTTCTCGATGATCTCAAGATGGAACACGCCCTGAACTTTGACTCGCCACATACACTCGGTACACTCATCGCACCCACCGACAATTACCGTGTGCAGCACGATCGGAAGGTCGGGATGGAACGTGCAAAAACTGTTATAAGGGAGGCTGAAGAAGAGTTTCTGAGACTTTTCGGGCGAGCATACAGCCCTGTACCAGAGTACAGAACCGATGATGCAGAGGTTCTCCTTGTTGCGATGGGCACACTTGCAAAGGAAGCGGAAGAAGCGGTTGATATCATGCGATTCAGAGGTATTAAGGCGGGTTTACTTCAAGTCAGACAGTTCAGACCATTCCCTGATGAGATCATCGATATTCTTGAAAGATCGCCTGCCGATACGATCGTTGTGGTTGATCGTAACTACTCTGGAGGCTGTGGCGGAATCCTCGCACAGGAGATTAAGGCTCGTCTATACAGTGCAGACGTGAAAAGAGAGATCGTCAGTGTGATCGCAGGGCTTGGCGGTCAGGACATAAGCGCCGAAGATCTTGTCGAGATTGTTAAGATCAGAGGAGGTGAGTACTGGTGGGGGATATGATAGAGGTGAGGTTTCACTCGAGAGGAGGACAGGGTGGTGCCACCGCTGCTAAAATTTTGGGGATGGCTGCGTTCTTAGATGGAAAGTACAGCGCATCACTTGCGGTTTATGGTGCGGAACGGCGTGGTGCTGCGGTTGTGGCTGGAACCCGAATATCAGATAGTGAAGTCAGGCGCTACAGCAACTTAAAATCACCTGATTATGTTGTTATCCTCGATCCAGTACTTGTTGAGATCGCAGATGTAACTGAGGGCGCAGATGCGAAAACAATATTTTTGATCAACAATAGGGGAGAGCGTCCCGCTGCACTCGAAGATTTTATCCTTTATTCAGTCGATGCAACGACGATCTCGCTCGATCTTGGGCTAAAAGTTGCAGGGACACCCGTTCTGAATACGCCGATGCTCGGGGCACTTGCAAAACTCGGGCTTGTCAAACAGAACTCACTCAAGAAGGCGATAAGGCAGACCTACTCAGAACCTAAGAATATCAAAGCTGCGGATCTTGCTCATGAGCGTGTGGTCAGGGTTCAAAATAGGCGTTTCATCCTTGAAGAGTCTGAAGAGTTTGCAGAAGAGGTCTATGAGACGATAGAGGAAGCTGTATGAAGGTAATGATGTCAATCTCATATCCCACCGTTGGTGCATCGGGCAGAACAGGAGACTGGCGTGTCTTTATGCCAGTTATTGATTATGATCTCTGCACACGCTGCTTTGAATGCTATCTACTCTGTCCTGAAGCCACGATCAGTGCTGAGCTTGAGATCGACTATGACTACTGCAAGGGTTGCGGGATATGCGCAAACGAGTGCCCTGTAAAAGCGATTCGGATGGTTAAAGAGGAGTAAATCAGCGATGGTCGCAACTGTTTACTTCACTGATACACGAGCGCCAGTTGCAGAGGTCAGTGAATGGTATCAACCGCACCTCAGTGCCGTCAGCAGGCTTGATGAGCTTATTGCAAAGAGTGGTATCCTCGATGATGTAGAACGCGGGGAGAGTGTTGCACTCAAAGTTCATTTTGGTGAGCGCGGTGTTACAAAACAGCTGAGATCTGTATTCATGCGAAAGGTTGCAGAACTGGTCAAAGCGCGTGGCGGAGATCCGTTTTTCACAGAGACGTGCGGTCTGGGGATGAGTCGTGCGACAAATTTCGCAACAGGGAGGATCAGAGTGGCCGAGGAAAATGGATATACCCATCAGACGCTCGGGGCCCCGATAATCATCGCCGATGGCATCAAGGGCCTTGACTTTGTGAAGGTTGAGGTTGATGGAATCCAGCTGAAGGAAGTATATGTTGCAAGAGCAATCGCGGATTGTGATCGTCTCATATGCCTCACACACTTCAAAGGCCATCTCACAGGTTCATTTGGAGGATCGCTGAAGAATATAGGTGTTGGTTGCACGGCAAAGCCATCAAAATACGACATTCACCTGAAAGATTACCCACAGATCGATAGCAGTCGCTGTAACCATTGCGATGAGTGTGTGAAGATCTGCCCATCTGATGCGATTGAAGATTACGCCATCGATACGAGGAGGTGTATCAGGTGTGGGGGTTGTATCGGTATATGCAGGGAAGATGCTGTAATCGTTGAGTGGACAAAACCTGCTGAGCTTGATACAAGGCTTGTTGACTGTGCAAAGGCTGTGATGGATCTTGTGGGACGTGATAAGTTCACATTTTTCAATTTTCTACTTGATATCACCCCGCACTGTGATTGCCATCCATACTCAGACAACCCGATCGTGCCCGACCTCGGGATCCTTGCATCCAGGGATATCGTCGCGATCGATAAGGCATCACTCGATCTTGTAACCGCTGCCACGGCACTGCCAGAATCGATGGCAAACGGCATAGAGGGCGATAAGTTCAGAGGCATTTTCCCGGAAACCGATTCAGGTGTTCAGATCGATGCTGGAGAACGACTTGGGCTTGGCAATCGCGAGTATGCGATTGTAGAGGTTCATGCAAAAAAAATGAAGAAGTGATAATGTGAAAAGTATAACATATGCTGAGAGGATTAATCAGTTGCCACCGTATCTATTTGCGCAGATCGATGCGATGAAGGCAGAGGCAAGAGCAGCTGGAATAGATATAATAGATCTTTCTATCGGTGATCCGGACCTTCCAACACCCAAACCTGTTATTGAGACGCTCTGCAAGTCTGCCAGTGATCCAAATACGCATAGATATCCGACGTATGATGGGATGCGGGTCTTCAGGGAGGCTGTTGCATCGTGGTACAAGCGTAACAAGGGAGTGAAACTTGATCCAGAAAAGGAAGTGGTTGCGCTCATCGGATCAAAAGAGGGGATTGCACACATACCGTTTGCATTCATAAATCCTGGTGATTATGTGCTTGTACCAGATCCCGCATACCCGGTCTATCTCAACTCAACGATACTTGCCGGTGGAAAGCCGTACATCTTACCACTTCTTCCAGAGAACGGTTTCAAACCTGATCTCACAGAGATTGATCCTGAGGTTTTGAGAAGGACAAAGCTCCTATTTTTAAACTACCCCAACAATCCAACAGCCGCCCTCGCAGACGAGGCGTTCTTCAAAGAGGTTGTAGATTTTGCAAAGGAACACAATATCATCGTGTGCCACGATAATCCTTACAGCGAGATCGTATATGATGGTACCCGCGCTTTAAGCTTTCTTGAGGTCGATGGTGCACGGGACGTTGGGATTGAGTTCAACTCGCTCTCAAAGACGTGTAACATGACAGGATGGCGAATCGGGTACGCACTTGGAAACCCGGATATTCTTGCAGGGCTTTTGAAGGTCAAGACAAACATTGACTCTGGTATCTTTGAGGCGGTGCAGCTGGCAGGGATAAAGGCGCTTGAGATCGCGGATGCAGTTGCAGGTGAGAACAGCGCGATTTATAGAGAAAGAAGAGATGTGCTCTGCAGAGGACTGGGTCTTGAGCCGCCACTTGCTACATTCTACGTCTGGGCACCTGTGCCTGAGGGCTATGACTCGATGTCATATACTGAGATGCTCCTCTCAAAATGCGGGATTGTTGTAACACCCGGGGTTGGATTTGGCGCGCATGGAGAGGGTTTTGTGCGGTTTGCGTTGACGGAAGATGTGGAGAGGATTAAGGTGGCAGTTGAGCGAATCTCTGAAGGTATGCTTATTTGAGATTTTGAGAGGAGCATTAAGCCATAGATTTAGAAGTTATAACCCGCCTCACCCGCAAGTAATCCGCCACTTAGTGCTATGAAGGCGAGGTATGACCTGAACATGGATCTATTGTATCAAAATCAAAAAATATAAGATCAGGCAGCAGATTAATGGTAGACTTTTATACAAATATATTCTAATTTAATGCTACTATAACCAAAAAGTTTATTACCAATAAGCGTGTACACTTCTTGCAGACAGGACTTCTGCCAGGTAGAGGTGAAACTGGTGTGGGTGTTACCTGTACATCACAACAACTCCTTATGAGAAAACCCGCAAATCTCTTCCAAAAGGGTATGGCATCCAGCTTTTCACCTCAAACCTCCTCCTTTTAGAGAGATTAACTAACCCATCTTCGAATTGATCGGGTTCAATTAGTAGATCGTAACTCCCTTGACCGCAGGAATCTTTTTGAGATCCCGTATCAGCTCTGGTGGTATCTCGGGATCTGTTACAATCGTGAGTCTTGGTTCATCCGTAAAAACAGGGTCATCAGAGACTGCCTGGCGAATTGAAAGCCCATGTGATGCGATCGTGCCAGCAACCGCACCGAGTATGCCCACATCCGTTGCATCATGCGGCTCGATCACGATCACGCCCAGATTTAGGAGTGGCGCAAGATCTCTGAGAAGTGGAATCGCACGCATATTCTCAAATATTGTTCTTAAACTTTCATCAGCCATTATATTTTTGATTGTGGCATCAATCACTCTTCGATCAACTCCTACAGCCCTTGCAACATCTGTGTGGGAGATCTCGATCTTTCCTGCCCTGATGCGCCCGCCTGGACTGATGCCAAAGCCATTCTCAAGCATGAGAGAAATCACCCGTTGCTGTGCTGGAAATCGATTAAACTTCTCCAGGACCTCCCCCCACATTATTGTTCCCTCTTGATATCACCAATTTTACCGATCGACGTTCCATCCAGGAGGTATACCTCCGCCTCGTCTATCAGGAGGATATGTGAACTCATAGGACCGAGCAGATCTTCTCCCTGTTTTGTGTTAAACGTGATACCACCACAGAGTTCGTTGAATGCAGGCATAATTGTACAGTAAGGATCATGCCAATCCTTTAGCGTTGGATAGTGAGCTTTTAGCAGGTCAAAGTTGCATTTTGCTCGAATCCAGACACGTCTATGGAGTGTGTACCCGAACTTATCCGCAAACTGGATTACAGGGTGATTATGCCCCATCATGAGGTGTTCTGCACCCAGAACCTCTTCGGATGGCCAGGCATGCCCATGGAAGTATCCAACCCCATCTATAACTGCACCCTCCACACCGTGAAGCGTTATATTTTTGTGAGCTGGTAGTAGATCTCCTATCTTTCCATCATGGTTTCCAGGGATAATATCAATCATGGTATGCTTTAAGATTCCATTAAGAAGCTCTGGTAGACCGTACTCCTCGATCCTGCTTGCCAAAGGTATGTTATGCTTTAAATCTCCAAGAATAACCATCCGATCAGGTTTTGAATCAAGTATATACTTGAGAATTCTGTTTAAAAGCTTCTCCGTCTGATTGGGGATATGCAAGCCAAAACCTGAAAGCTCAACCTCGATGCCAAGATGAATATCAGCGATCACAAGTGTACGTTCACGATTCTCCACAATAGCAGCAGGCTCGCCGATTATTGGATTTATCTCACACATCAATCAACCTCTTATATAGAAAAAATATGAACAACCGCGCTTCCTCCGCTTCCTCCGACGTTATGGGTGAGCCCTATCTTTGCATCATTGACCTGTCTATCTCCTGCTTCACCACGAAGTTGCCAGACTATCTCTATCGCCTGTCTGACCCCGGTTGCGCCCAACGGATTGCCACACCCCTTGAGCCCTCCGCTCGGGTTGATAGGCATCGAACCTGTGCGTGCTGTCTCTCCAGATTCAACGACCCTTCCCCCCTCGCCCTTCTTCACAAACCCAAGGTCCTCGATTGCTATGATCTCAGATATTGTGTGACTATCATGGACCTCTGCGAGATCGATCTGTGCTGGTGAAATCCTCGCCATCTCGAATGCCCGCTTTGCAGCGTATACCGTCGCATCCATCGTTGTGATATCTCTGCGATCATGCAGTGCAACCGTATCGCTTGCCTGTGATGATGCAAGCACCTTAACAGGTGTGTCCGTGTATTTTTCTGCAATCTCAAGCGGAGCAAGGACGCATGCTGCTGCACCATCTGCGATCGAAGCGCAATCAAGAACCCGAAGTGGTTCTGCAACCTTACCTGAGTTTAAAACAGCATCAACCGTAATCTTATTTCTATACTGTGCGAGCGGGTTCAGAGATGCATTTTCATGATTTTTAACGCTTACCATCGCCATCTGTTCACGAGTTGTGCCATATCGTTTCATGTGTGCCCGTGCCATCATCGCAAAGAGACTTGCAAGCGTTGCACCGTTGACCCCTTCCCACTCACGATCGGCGGATGATGCAAGCGCACCTTCAGCAACTCCTGACGGAACATCGGTCATCTTCTCGGCCCCTGCAGCGATCACAATATCATGCCAGCCCGATGCAACTGCCATGATGCCGTGCCTGAGTGCAAGCGCGCCCGATGCACATCCTGCCTCAACCCTGGTCGAGGGTATATGAAGATCGGATGCAAGCCCAACACGGTCCGCAACAATCGCCCCGATATGCTCCTGTTCGATGAACATCCCTGCGCTCATATTGCCAAGGTATATCGCTTCAATCTCATCCCCACGGATACCAGCATCTATAACACTTTTTATTCCAGCCTCAACAACAAGATCCCCGAAAGATGAATCCCATAGTTCACCAAACTTTGTACATCCAACCCCAATAATCGCAACCTCGCGCATAAAAACCTCACAGAATTATCTTCCCTTTGTACTTGGCATAAAGCCCGTAATCAAGATACTTTCGGTTTGCAATGAAATCCTCAACCTTTGGCGCACGGTCCCGCAGGTCATCGATTCTCTCTGTTACACGGAAGCTGAACGAATCTGATCCCGCCCCAGATCCAAATGAAGTCATAAGAATTCGATCTCCGGGTTTTGCCACATCGAGCGTTGCAGCAAGTCCGAGAAGCGATGAGGCAGAATATGTGTTGCCGATTCTCGGTACAAGAAACCCGGGTTTGATCTGTTCTGTCGTGAATCCAAGTTTCTTTGAAACTCGCAGCGGAAACTTCCCGTTTGGCTGATGGAATACGGCATACTTGAAGTCAGATGGCTTTGCACCGATCGCATCAAGCAACATGGTGGTTGCACCTGTCACGTGCTTGAAGTAAGCTGGCTCGCCCGTGAACCTTCCACCATGAGATGGATACTCTGCCCCCTCTCGTCGCCAGAAGTCTGGCGTATCTGTTGTAAAGGAGCATGTCGCTTCGATCTCAACGAGAAACTCGGCAGGATCGCTCCCAATTATGAAGGCAGCACCACCCGCAGCAGCGCCGTACTCAAGCGCATCGCCCGGTGCACCCTGTGAGGTGTCAGCCCCAACAGCAAGCCCGTAATCGATTATACCTGATGCCGAGATGCCCATCAGCGCCTGTATTGCAGCAGTCCCTGCTTTACATGCGAACTCAAAGTCTGCGGCTGTTATCGCATTCTTTGCACCGATAGCTGCTGATAAAATCGTTGCACTCGGTTTTACCGCATATGGGTGGCTCTCAGACCCAACATAGATTGCACCAATACGATCAACATCCACTGACCCCCTTTTTATCGCATATCTTGAAGCTTCTACTGCTATTGTTACCGTATCCTCGTCCTGATCTGGAACTGACTTCTCATGAATGTTCAATCCACTTTTAATCTCCTCTGGAACTTTTCCCCACGTCCGTGCGATATCTTCGATCTTGATCCTGTATTCTGGGATATAGGCACCATAGCTTATGATTCCAGTCCTCATTCAGAATTCAATTATGTGCGTAAGGTTGATAAACTTTTACCATGATCGAGATATGATGAGAAAGCTTCTTGGTCTACTTGGTTCTGCAAGAAAGAACGGCAATACTGAGGTTCTGATAAAAGAAGCATTGATGGGGGCAGAGGAAGTAGGGGCAGAGACTGGGATGATTCGGCTCACAGACCTCTCAATCAGGCCCTGCACTGGCTGTATGGCGTGTGTCTTCAGAAATGAAGGGTGCAGGATCGATGATGATCTGGAGTGGATCTTTGAAAAAATGGTTGAGGCAGATGCTATAATCATCGGTGCACCTACCTATTATCTGGGCGCATGTGCAACCATCAAACTCTTCACAGACCGTGCCCTCCAGTTTGCAACCCGACTCGATCGCATGCATGGGAAGGTGGGGGCATCGATCGCTGTTGCAGGATTACCCGAATGGGATGCGTTCACAGTTCCAATCCTGAATACCTGTCTTCTCGCATATAATATGCGGATTGAAAGAACACTTGTGGCGTATGCTCCAGGACCTGGAGAGGTTCTGCTCGATGATAAAGTCGTTGAAAGCGCAAACTCAATCGGAAAAGTGCTTGCTGGAGCAGCAGAACCAGAACAGCAGAATTCTACCGGGTTATGTCCGGTGTGCCGAACAGATCTTGTTAGAATTACTGAAAAAGGTGCTGTATGCCCTGTATGTAATGCAAAGATCACTATAAGACTTGAAAATAGCTCAATAAGGCTTGAATATGATGCGAATTCAGTCGTAAACCACAGATGGACCGAGGAGAATTTTGAAGCACACCTCAACAACTGGATCCGAGCAACAGAAAAGAAATTCAAAGCAAGGTTTGAAGAGATTAAAAATCTAAGCCAGAAGTATCGTGAGTTTGATCGATGGATAGAGCCTCCCTGAAAATGGTGATCGAAGCAGTTCTCTTTGACATTTATGGGACGCTCCTCTTTGTATCAGAGGAATCTGTAATGGTCAGAAGTCGCATGATCGCAAATTTCCTGAAAGCACATGGCATCGATACAGATCCTGAGGACGTGGCACTTAAGGCTGCTCACAGGTGGATTGAGTTCTCAAGAGGTCATTTCGCGGACGTCTATGCTTATTTCAGGGCGATACTGCAGGACATCGCCGATCGAGATCACTATGATGATCGTTTCATGGATGAGCTTATCGAGGTTGGGGCACTCGACTCAGAAGCGGAACTTGCACCAGATGTCATCGAGACACTCGATGAACTTTCAGAACTTGGCATCAGGTGTGGAATTGTCTCAAATTCACCATGCTACTATGCAATCCGTGATCTTGGATCGGCTGGAATACTCGATTACTTCGATGTGCTCGGGATATCATCACGCTGGAAGATCACAAAGCCTGACCCCGAGATCTTCCTCAGGACTGCATCTGCACTCAACGTCAAGCCTCAGCATGTGCTTGCTGTTGGCAACGATCCGCTTGAGGATGTCAAAGGGGCTAAACTTGCTGATATGAAGTCTGCACTTCTTAATAAGTCACTTAAGGGCATGTGGTCAACAAGCAGAGCTGTTTTTGGTGAGTGTATGGACGAGATCGAATGTGAACCTGATTATATCATCGAAGAGATCGGAGAGATACTGACGATTATTTACGACGAGCAACACCAAGATATTTAAAAGAAGACGACTATTTAAAGCGTGGAGGACGAAGTATGCAGATGATGCCACAGATGGGATACGATCGGGCAATCACAGTTTTCAGCCCAGATGGACGCCTGTTCCAGGTAGAATATGCCAGAGAGGCTGTAAAAAGAGGGACAACAGCAGTGGGAATTAAGGTAAAAAGCGGGGTCGTCCTGCTTGTGGATAAAAGGGTTACAAGCAGACTACTCGAGGCAGCATCAATCGAGAAGATATTTCAGATTGATGAACATATCGGTGTTGCAACCTCGGGGCTTGTCGCAGACGCGCGATTTCTTGTTGATCGTGGGCGAATTGAAGCGCAGATTAATAGAGTAGTTTATGATGAAGCGATTGGCGTTGAGATTCTTGCGAAAAAAATCTGTGATTTCAAACAGAACTACACGCAATATGGCGGTGTCAGACCTTTTGGAACCGCACTTTTAATCGCAGGTGTAGATCGCAAGGAACCGAGGCTCTTTGAGACCGATCCAAGTGGAGCGCTCCTGGAATACAAAGCAACCGCGATCGGTGCAGGTAGAGCTGAGGTGATGGAACACTTTGAAGCAAATTATGCCGAGGATATAAGCATGGACGATGCGATCCACCTCGGACTTGATATTCTCTACACGATCACCGAAGGTAGATTTGATGCAGACACAATTGAGGTTGGTGTGATAGAGGTTGAGACAAAGAAGTTCAGGATGCTTGATCCCGATGAGCTTGGAGGGTATCTACAGACGATCCGTGAACGTCACGCCAGTGAAGATGAGGAGGGAGAAGAGGAAACATAGCAATGGTAAGCCTTGATGACGCAGTTATTGCAAGGTTCAAGCGTCATGGTCTGACGTTTGAAATATTTGTGGATCCAGAACTTGCCTTATCATTCAAACATGGAAAAGATCTTCCATTAGAAGAGATTCTTGCGGTAGAGGATGTCTTTACAGATGCTGCAGCGGGGGACCGGGCTTCTGAAACAGATTTGAATACAGCTTTTGAGACGCTTGATCTGCCTACAATCGCAGCACGCATAATAAAGGAAGGAGAGCTGCAACTGACTGCTGCCCAGCGAAAGCGGATGCAGGAAGATAAGCGACGGCAGGTGATAAATATCATTGCGCGCAATGGGATAAACCCCCAGACGATGACTCCGCACCCGCCCCAGCGTATCGAGCGTGCGATGGAGGAAGCAGGTGTGAATATCGATCCCTTCAAGCGTACTGATGATCTTGTCAATGAAGCGATGAAGGCGATAAGACCGATCATCCCGATCCGGTTTGAAGAGGTCAGAATCGCTGTGAAGATTCCTGCAGCATACACATCAGGTATTTATGAACTTAAGAATCATGGTGACCTGATTAAAGAAGAATGGCAGAATGATGGATCATGGATCGGTATCATCAAGATTCCTGCAGGTATACAGGATGAGTTTTATGGCCTCATAAATCGAATTACAAAAGGAGAAGCCGAAACAAAACTTTTGAAAGAGTAGGTGTCGCAATGGATTCAGATAATCATGCCAGAATTGTAGTTCCTGGCGACCTAATCTCAGAAGAGCCGATGAAGGTTGGCGATGGGGTATTCATCGAGGATGGAAAAATATATGCAAGCGTGTACGGGGTCTTAGATAAAAAAGATCGCATTGTAAGAGTTATTCCACTTGCAGGAAAGTATATACCACGCAAAGGCGATACAGTAATAGGTAGTGTGACTGAGATTAATTTTTCAAGCTGGATTGTGGACATCTCATCTCCTTATATCGCACGCCTCCATATTTCAGAATTTCCAAAGCGTATAGAAGCAGAAGAGATGGGGCGCTACATACGTGTTGGCGATCTGATTGTTGCTGGAGTCCAGGAGGTTGGCATGGCGATGACGGTTGATCTGACGCTCAAGGACCGGCAGACAACTGTGCTTCGTGGTGGTAATCTGATTGAAATCTCGCATACACGCGTTCCAAGATTGATCGGGCGTGGTGGATCGATGATAAGTATGATAAAGCGTGAGAGCAGGTGTTCAGTCTTTGTTGGACAGAACGGAAGGATATGGTTACAGGGAACACCAGAAAATATGAATCTCGCAGCACGCGCCATAGAGATGGTTGTACGGGAGGCGCATACCGCGGGGTTGACAAATAGGGTTGTTGAATATATGAAAGCATGTAGAGAGAGGATGAAATGATGGTTGATGATATATATACATTTTTCAAGGATGGGCTGAGGCTCGATGGCAGAAGAAAGGATGAACTCAGACCCATAAAGATAGAAGCTGGCGTACTCAAGCGAGCTGATGGTTCGTGTTATCTGGAACATGGTGGTAACAAGATTATGGCTGCGGTTTATGGGCCAAGAGAAGTCCATCCCCGCCACCTCCAGCGACCAACAAAAGCAGTTCTACGATACAGATATAATATGGCATCATTCTCGGTGGGGGAGCGTAAGCGGCCTGGACCTGATAGAAGAAGCATCGAGATATCAAAAGTGAGCAGAGAGGCCATGGAGCCTGTTGTCTTCAGGGAACGGTTTCCCAAGACCGCGATCGACGTCTTTGTCGAGGTTCTTCAGTCAGATGCAGGAACAAGGGCAGCAGGCATCAATGCAGCATCTGTTGCGATGGCTAATGCGGGAATTCCGATGAAAGGACTTGTAACCGCCTGTGCGTTTGGTAAGATCGATGGTGAGATCGTACTTGATCTTTGCAAGGAAGAGGACAACTTTGGAGAGGCTGATGTGCCCGTCGCCATGATACCGCGCACCGAAGAGATTACGATGATACAGATGGATGGGCATCTGACGTATGATGAGTTTATGGAAGGCATGGAACTCGTGATCAAAGGATGCAGACAGATCTATGAGCTTCAGCGTGAGGCACTGATCGCAAAATACAGAAGTGAGCTTGGAGAGGAGGAGAAAGAAATATGAGTGATAACGATGTTCTCATAGAAATCCATCGTGACCAGATGTACAATCTCCTGCAACGGAATGAACGGGAAGATGGCAGGGCGTTTGATGAACACAGAGAAATTTCAATTGAAACAGGTATACTTGAGCGTGCAGAGGGTTCAGCTCTGGTTAAACTCGGTGATTCGATGGTTGCAGTTGGTGTCAAGATGCAGCCAGGTGAGCCTTTCCCCGATACACCTGATTCAGGTGTTATAATTACAAATGCCGAGCTGATTCCGCTTGCATCACCGACGTTTGAGTCAGGACCGCCTGGCGAAGAGGCGGTTGAACTTGCAAGAGTTGTTGATCGGGGTGTAAGGGAATCTAAAGCGATCGATCTGAAGAAGCTCTGTCTTGTAGAGGGTGAGAAGGTCTGGCTGGTCTTCATCGATATTCACATCCTTGATCACGATGGAAACCTCCTTGATGCTGCTTCACTCGGTGCAATTGCAGCGCTTCTCACAACAACGATACCGAACAAGCACTATGGAATTGCAGAGGAGGATGAGCCGCTTCCTGTGGTGGATATTCCTGTTGCAGTCACAATGGTCGAGTTTGAAGGTAATATACTCGTTGATCCCACCTATATCGAGGAAACTGTCGCATCCACACGGTTAACTGTAATTTCGAATAAGGATGGGGCACTTTCAGGTATGCAGAAGATAGGGGGTGGCCCGCTGAAGCCTGAGTTACTTGCAAAAGCGGTGAAGATGGGAATTGATCGTGGCAAAGAGATCCGCAAGAAATACCTCGAACCGCTTGTACATACTTCTTAGATGGAATCATATTTCATAGAAGTTCCAAAAGCCTCAGGCGAACGTGTAAGACGATATCTCGGTGATCAGAACCTTCTGGATCGAAGACTTAGAATAAAAAGCACAGAGAAGTCACTTAAGATCCCAATCACGAATGTGCCTGATGATACCCAGTCAGATAAAATCAACGAGATTACAGGGTGCAGGGTGCAGGTCGATCGCGGTGACTTTGAAAGGGTGGCAAGAAAGCTTACAATCGAGGATATTATCGGTCTCAAACCATCATTTGAGGTACTGGGTGATATCGCGGTGATGCTTCCACCAGGTGATGTGGCAATCAATGATGCTGCAGATGCAATCCTGAGGGTTAACAAAGGAATAAGAACTGTTGTGATTCCAAAAACACCTGTATCAGGGGAGTATAGAGTGAGGACATTTGAATGGGTTGGGGGCGCACCCATCCATGAAATTGAGCTGCGGGAGTACGGAAACAGATTCAGGTTTGACATCAGAAAGGTGTACTTCACCCCTCGTCTTGCAACAGAGCGCCAGCGGGTGGCGTCGCAGGTCGGATCAGATGAACTGGTTGTTGATATGTTTGCAGGAGTTGGTCCCTACACAATCCCCGTGGCAAAGCGGGCGCGCCGAGTTATAGCGATCGATATAAATCCTGATGCAACTCATTATCTCATGAAAAACCTTTCGTTGAATCGTATCGAGAACGTTGAGGTAAGAACTGGCGATGTGCGTGAGATTGCACCAGAACTTGCAAACGTAGCAGATCGGGCGATCATGAACCTCCCACTTCAGGCTTTTGAGTTCCTGGATGCGGCACTCACTATTATCAAGCACGGTGGTGTTGTTCATTTTTATGACATCAGGCAGGATAACGACCTCTTCGGCGGGCTCATCCGTAAACTTGAGAGAAAAGTAGGTGGTATCAGGATACTTCATAGGGGTGTTGTCAGATCCTATGCACCACATCTTTATAATGTTGTGGTAGATTTTATCCCGACATCCAGCTCTAAAGCGTGATGCGGGGAGGGCAAAAGATAAATACTAAATGCGCAGTTATAAAACAGTGTGGGGAGAATTTCATGAAATCAATAGTGGATGAAGCAATTTCTCGAGCAAATCAATCTTCAGATATGGATGTCCCAAGAATGGCAGAAAGGAGACACACCCCTGTCGATATTGAAGGCCATGAGTTTGGATCATCGGATGCTGAACTTGAAGCACTACTTGATAGTCTCACAACGAGAATTTGTGTGATCGGATGCGGTGGCGGCGGTACGAATACAATCCAGCGAACGGCAGAAGAAGGAATACACGGCGCAAACCTCTATGCCCTGAATACAGATGCTCAGCACCTCCTGTATGTTAATGCAGATAAAAAAATCCTGATCGGTAAGAAAACTACAAGAGGGCTTGGTGCAGGTAGTATTCCGCAGATTGGTGAAGCTGCCGCGATGGAGAATGAGGACGATATAAAAGCAGCAGTTAAGGATATGGACATGGTCTTTGTCACCTGTGGGCTCGGTGGTGGCACGGGGACTGGTTCAGCGCCGGTTGTTGCAGCAGCTGCACAGGAAGCAGGAGCACTCACAATCTCGATTGTTACGATGCCATTCACCGCAGAAGGCGATGTGCGAAGGGCAAATGCAGATGCAGGATTGGAGCGATTGAGAGATGTATCAGATACCGTGATTGTAATACCAAACGATAAGCTCCTTGAGGTTGCTCCAAACCTGCCTTTGACCGCTGCGTTCAAGCTTGCAGATGAGATTCTGATGCGAGCGATAAAAGGAATCACAGAGCTTATCACAAGACCTGGACTTGTCAACCTCGACTTCTCTGATGTTAGAACCGTGATGCAGAAAGGTGGCGTTGCAATGATGGGTCTTGGCGAGGCTGAAGGTGAAGATAAAGCCATCAATTCGGTGAAAAGGGCGTTGAGCAGTCCTTTGCTTGATCTTGACATCTCTGGCGCTACGGCAGCACTCGTCTATGTCTGTGGTGGTCCTGATATGACAATTGAAGAGGCAGAAGGTGTCGTTGAAGAGATATATAAGCGAGTGGATAGAAACGCACGGATTATATGGGGTGTTCACATCGATCCAGAGCTTGAAGGGCACGTCAGAACGATGCTGCTTGTTACAGGTGTCAAATCACCCCAGATGTATGGCAAGCGTGAATGGAGTAAATCCAAATATGGGATCGATTATCTTGGGTAGTAAAGTATGGCATTTAATACAGGAAAGGTATCTGATACGATAAATGAATATATCCGCGTCCTGAAACTCGCGAGAAAGCCCACACGCGAAGAATTTCTCATGATCTCCAAGATCGCGGGCGCGGGTATGTTACTTATCGGCCTTATTGGATTCATCATTTACCTGCTGATTACTGTACTACCTAAAAATCTATACTGAAAACGGGGCTTCTCGATGCCTGAAGAAGAAGTAGCTGAGGCAGAGATCTATGCAGTGAAGACTACTGTAAACCAGGAACGCACGGTAGCAAGAATGATTGAGGCGTTTGTGGAGAAGAATAAGGGAGACGTGAGGGCAATATTCGCTCCAGATGAACTCAAAGGCTATATACTTGTCGAAACAACCAATCCTGACCTGATCGATCAGGCAATTCAGACGATTCCATACGCACGGACGCGAATTGCTGGGAGTTCGGATATATCCGAGGTGGAGCACTTTCTGACACCCAAACCCACAGTTACAGGTATTGAAGAGGGTTGTATCGTTGAACTTATCTCAGGGCCATTCAAAGGTGAGCGCGCAATCGTAAAACGGGTTGATGCAACACATGAAGAGATCACGATCGAACTCTTTGAGGCGATGGTACCAATCCCGGTTACAGTTCGTGGTGATAGTGTGAGAATTTTGAGCAGGGAGGAGTCGAGCGAGTGAAGAAAGGGGTCGCCGAAGATTTGAAGGAAACTTTAAATAACCCCTGAAGCTTTCATATCATGATGAAAGCAGAGATCACCAAAGATGTAGTTAATCCAGTATTGAAGCGCAGGGAGATCAACTTCAGCCTAACATTTGAAGGACCACAACCGTCACGCATTGATACAAAGAAGGTACTTTCAGCAGCATTTGATCTGAATCCTGAACTCCTCATAATCGAGAGAATGCAGACTGTTTTTGGTAAACAGGAGGTTGTGGGGTATGCGAAAGTCTATGATGATATCGATTCCTTACAGATGATCGAAAAGACGCACATACTGGCGAGAAATGCTGTTAAAACAGAAGAGGAGGCATAATCATGGCGATACATGATTTTTATTCAATCTCAGGGAAGACCGTCAAGCGCGTGAAAGAGACCTGCCCAAGATGTGGTCCTGGTGTCTTTTTAGCAGAACATATAAACCGCAAAACCTGTGGAAAGTGTGGTTATACAGAGTTCAAGCGATGATGCTGGTCAATGAACACTAAAGACGACGTTCTAATTTTTATACCCACTCTCAACGAGGCAGACTCAATCGGTGACTTGATAACAGATTTTAGAGAGCTTGGTTACACCAATATACTTGTCGTCGATGGAAACAGTTCAGATGCTACAAGAGAGATTGCTGAAAAATGCGGCGCAAAGGTGATCGTTCAGCATGGTAAAGGGAAAGGAATGGCAGTTAGAGATGCATTTGCGATCGCAGACGCTGAGATTCTTGTTATGATCGATGGTGATGGAACATATGTACCTGCTGATGTGGAGAAATTACTTGAACCAGTAAGAGAGGGAATAGCCGACCATGTCATCGGAACTCGGCTGGAAATGTATGAAAAGGGGGCGTTCACGCGCCTGAACCATTTTGGTAATCGATTACTGAACAAGATATTTGGTATGCTCTATGGTGAATGGCTCACAGATATCCTCTCAGGCTATCGTGTATTCAAAAAATCGGCGTATAAGGCATTCGATCTGAACGAAGAGGGCTTCGGGATTGAGACCGAGATCACAGCTGAGAGCGTAAAGAAAGATCTGAGGATCGTCGAGATTCCGATTCTGTATAAGATGCGATCTGGCAGGACAAAGCTCAATCCAATCAGGGATGGAGTGAGGATCGCATTCACGATCTACAAACTTGTCAAAACTTACAATCCACTATTTTATTTTGGAGTTATCGGGATATTATTTTTTACTATTGGATGTATATCAGGGGCTTATGTTCTGTGGGAGTGGTTAAAAACCCCGCGTGTTGAACATATACCTCTGACCATTTTTACTGCGCTTATGATAATAACAGGAGTTCAGGTCATTATCTTCGGGATGCTCAGCGATATAATTGTTCTTCTACAGAAAGAAGTTATGAGGGCGATCAAAGATGGAAAAAAAGAGTTATGAATGCGCTGTTCCATTGAAATGGGACGAAAAAGGACTTATTACTGTCATTTCACAGGATCACCTTACTGGCGAGGTGCTGATGGTTGCATATATGAATGATGAAGCCCTGAAGAAAACACTTTCAACAGGTACTGTACATTACTGGAGTCGGAGCAGAAAAAAGCTCTGGAAGAAGGGAGAGAGTTCAGGGCACCTCCAGATTCTTAAAGAGATCTTTGTTGATTGTGATGGTGATGCATTACTTCTCAAGATTGAGCAGAAAGGTGGTGCGTGCCACACAGGTTATCGTTCCTGTTTTTACAGGTCTATTGATGGAAAGATCATCGGAGAGCGCATTTTTGATCCCGATGAGGTTTATTGATGAGATCGAGACTCGCGGTTTTGAGACAGGATAAGTGTCACCCAGATAGATGCGAGAAGGAGTGTTACCGTTTCTGTCCAATGGTCAGAACAGGCAATGAAACTGTAACTTTTGATGAAAAGAGCCATAAGGCGATCATATCAGAAGTACTCTGTGAAGGGTGCGGGATATGCGTGAAGCGATGTCCTTTCAATGCGATAACGATTATTGGACTTCCAGAAGAGCTTGAAGGAAAAGAAACCAACCGATATGGGCCGAATGGTTTTGTCCTTTATGGACTCCCGATCCCGAGAGAAGGGAGGGTTACCGGTCTTCTCGGTCCAAATGGGATCGGTAAGAGCACGGTGATAAAGATATTATCAGGCGAGATTATGCCAAACCTTGGACGTGGTGAGGAAGTTGGATGGGATGAGATTCTGAAGCGTTATGCAGGCTCTGAACTATTTGATTACTTTAAAGCCCTGCGTGACGGGAGCATCAGGAGCGCGACAAAACCCCAGTATGTGGATCGAATCCCAAAAGTTTTCACCGGTAATGTAGCAGAATTACTTGAGCGAACTGACGAAAAGGGTATGATGAAAGATTATGCATCCCTTCTCGGTATTGATAAACTTTTTGAACACGAAATTGATACGCTGAGTGGGGGTGAACTCCAGCGGGTTGCAATCACTGCCTGCATTTCCAGAGATGCTGACATCTATTTTCTCGACGAACTTACACCGTATCTTGACATCTACCAGCGAATAAAGGTTACAAACCTTGTTCAGGAGCTTTCAAAGGATGTAACCGTTTTTGTGGTTGAACATGACCTTGCTATACTCGATTCAATGGCAGATGTTCTCCACATCGCCTATGGAATACCCTCGGTATACGGCGTCATCACATCGATTAAAGGGGTCCGCACAGGAATAAATGAGTATCTCAGTGGGTATCTCGCAAAGGAGAATATCCGGATACGGGATAAGCCGATCAAATTTGAAGCTCACCACCCAAGAGATGATACCGGGGGAAATCCGTTTATCATCTACAATAGCTTTGAAGTGTCTTACGACCATTTCAAGCTCAATGCACAGGGAGGTACGATCTATGAGGGAGAGATGCTGGGGATCGTGGGCGAGAACTCGATCGGTAAGAGCACTTTTTTAAAGGTTCTTGCAGGCAAGATCACACCCAGCAGGGGCGATCCTGGCATTGAGACCAGAATATCTTATAAACCCCAATATATAAAAGCAGATGAAGATATAACGGTTCAGGATCTACTTTCTTCCATAACACAGGAATTTAACAGTGCATATTACAGATCAGAGATTCTGAAACCGCTCCAGCTCGAGGAAATACTCGATTCAAGCCTTATTTTGTTGAGCGGTGGTGAACTCCAGCGAACAGCGATCGCTGCAACGCTCTCGAGAGAGGCAGATCTCTACATATTCGATGAGCCGTCAGCACATCTTGACGTGGAGCAGCGTATGCAGGCAACAAAGGTTATACGAAAGTTTGTTGAAAACAACAACCTCTGTGCGATGGTTGTTGACCATGACATCTACATGATCGATCTTCTATCAGATCGTCTGCTCGTCTTTGATGGCAAGCCAGGTGAATGGGGGAGAGTAGAAGGGCCATTCAATATGCGCGATGGTATGAACCGTTTTCTGAAGATGATAAATACGACGTTCAGGCGAGATGAAGAAGGGAGACCAAGAATAAACAAGCTCAACTCGAAGCTTGATCGGGAACAGAAGGCAGCAGGAGAGTACTACTATGTACTTGAAGGGTGATGGGGATTATCCAAACCTACCTGTAATATAATCCTCTGTCTGTTTCTCACACGGCCTCTCAAAGATCTTTGCCGTTTTTCCAAACTCGATAAGTTCACCCACAAAGAAAAATGCTGTGTAATCAGATATTCTTGCAGCCTGTTGCATATTGTGGGTCACGATAATAATCGTGTACTCAGTCTTGAGTGATCGCATCAGGTCCTCGATCTTTGCAGTTGAGATTGGATCAAGTGATGAACACGGCTCATCAAATAAGATTACCTCCGGTCTGACAGCGAGCGTACGTGCTATGCATAACCGCTGCTGCTGTCCACCGCTCAGATCCATTGCTGAGACGTTGAGCCGATCCTTCACCTCGTCCCAGAGTGCCGCCTGTTTAAGGCTATCCTCTACTATCCTCTCAAGCTCATCTCTTTCAGTGATACCATGAATCCTTGGACCATAAGCGACGTTATCAAAAATTGACTTTGGAAACGGATTTGGTTTCTGAAATACCATCCCCACTCTTCTTCTAAGTTCGACAACATCTGTTTTCTCATCATAAATATCTTTTCCATCAAGTAAAACCTTCCCAGTTACATTTGCACCTGGTATAATATCGTGCATACGATTTAAAGCACGAAGGAATGTTGATTTTCCACATCCAGAGGGGCCTATTATTGCGGTGATACTCTTCTCTGCCACATTCAGAGAAATATCTTTTATCGCATGTGTTGTGCCAAAGTGCACATTCAGTTTCTTTGTAATGAGCTTTGAATCATCATCAGTGATGCTTACCACCTCCTCCTCTTCCTGAATCGATAACGAACGATCATGGCTATGAGCGTCATCAGGAATATTAAAAAGACGAGTACAAGAGCCGTTCCTGCTGCATACTCTTCTGCAAGCGGATCATTATGCTGTGTTGCAAGGATGAAAACATGATAGGGCAGTGCCATGAACTTATCGAAGACGGAATCGGGTAATCCCCGCATGTAAAAAGTTGCACCAACGATGATTATCGGCGCAGTCTCGCCCATCGCCCGCGCAAGTCCGATTATTGAGCCTGTGATCATGCCTGGAAGTGCAGAGGGCAGGACGTTTGTTTTTATCGCCTGCCATTTTGTTGCGCCGAGTGCAAGTGCCCCCTCTCTGAACCCATCTGGTACGCTCTTCAGCGCCTCCTCTGATGCGGTTATCACCCACGGAATCGTCATGGCTGCGAGCGTTAGTGATGCAGAAAGGAGCGATGTCCCGAACTGCATTAGCTGGACAAATACCGCAAAACCGAATAAACCATATACAATCGAGGGTACACCCGCAAGGTTTCTGATCGCAAGACGAATCATTCGCACAAGCCAGACATTCTTCGCATACTCGTTGAGGTAGATCGCACACGAGATTCCAACAGGGATGGAGAAGACAGCAACACCGATACCAAGATAGAATGTCCCAATGAGTGCAGGAAATATCCCGCCCTGGGTGATATCCCTGGTCTGCCACATCGCTGTGATAAAGTTGAGATCAATGACGCCGATGCCAACCCTGACAACATAGAGCAGAATTGAGACCAGGATGGCAAGGCTCAGAAATCCACAGATTCTAAAAATCGTGAAATAAATTCGCTCTTTCGTCTGTTCATTCATCTACCTGATCTGCCTCCTCGCCAGGAAAATATCAGATGCAAGATTTATTGCAAATGTCATGAGAAAGAGGATCAACCCGAGTGCAAAGAGTGCCTGGAAGTGAAGATCACCTTGCACAACCTCTTTGATCTCTATAGCTATTGTGGATGTTATCGGGCGAACTGGATCAAAGATGCTCGTGGGAAAAGCCCTTGAATTGCCTGCAACCATCAGAACCACCATCGTCTCGCCCACCACCCTGCCAAGCCCAAGCATCGATGCGGCGACAATTCCTCCTGATGCTGCTGGCAGGATTGCGCTGCGTATAGTCTGCCATTTCGTTGCACCAAGTGCCAGCGAAGCTTCGCGATAGCTATCAGGGATCGATCCAATCACATCCTCCGAGATGCTTATTATCGTGGGCAGTGCCATTATTGCAACGAGAATCGATGCTGTGAATGCGTTCAGTCCGTTTGGGAGATTGAAAAGATCCGCAACCAGTGGCGCAAGAATTATAAGCCCGATAAGTCCAAGAACAACGCTGGGAATGGATGCAATCATCTCAACTGCCGGTTTTAAGATTTCACGAAGTGTGGGGGATGCAAGCTCTGCAATGTAGATCGCTGATGCGACACCAAGAGGTATGGCAATCGCAAGTGAGAGAACAGCAACGTAGATCGTTCCTGCAAGAAGGGGCAAAATTCCCCATGATGGATTGGTATATGCACCAGGATTCCAGTTCATTCCAAAAAATTCGGTGATGGGTATCTCAAAGAATGCCTGAATCCCTATGTATGCAAGGAAAAAAAAGATCCCCATCAGGATAACAATTGTGAGGATACCATTTGCAGTAAAAAAGAATGCGATGAGCCGTTCCCTGATTCCACCTTCCGATGATCCTCTCATCACATCTACCCCTCAACCGCGGTATATAATCCTATCGGATCTTAATCCTCGATCAGCCTGAATTTCTCATCATTATTCATCCTATCTTCTGGATTCGGTGGATAGTAACCCGCATTCCTGATGATTTCCAGTCCTTCATCGCTCAGTTCAAATTTCAGGAAGCTGTAAGCGATGCTATCCACCTCTGGCAGACCGTTAGTGTACTGATAAAGTGGTCGTGAGAGCGGATAGACCCCTTCCTCAACAGCAGACTCTTCAAGTGGAGATACATATTCTGAAGAGTCGTTTACGGCAAGATCGAGAGGTTTAACCCCATCTACCAGATATCCGATACCGATGTAGCCAATCCCATTCTTATCTGTCTTTATACCATCAACTATCGCTTTATTACCTTCCATATTGAGCATATCTGGCGAATAATCCGCCTTAAGAATATATTCTCGCATAAACTCATACGTGCCTGATGTACTCTGCCGACCATAGAGCGTGATATCGCGATCGTCGCCACCGACCTCCTTCCAGTTTGTGATCTCGCCTCGATATATCGCCCCAACCTCCTCAAGCGTAAGTTTCTCCACTGGATTGGATGGATGCACAATGATGCAAAGCCCATCTCTTGCGATGATAAACTCACGTATCTCAATACCTCTCGCGGATGCCTTCTTCAGCTCGCTATCTTTGATTCGCCTTGAGGAGTCTGCAATATCTACCTCTCCATTTATGAGTGCTGCAATTCCGGTACCGCTCCCTCCGCCTGTCACGCTTATATCAGCATAGGGATGTTCATTCATATACACCTCTGCCATATCTGATACAAGCTGTACAAGCGTGTCCGAGCCTTTGATCACAAGCGTATTAGCTGGGTGCACGCTATCATTTCCGATACATCCTGATGAGATTATAACAATAATTAGAGCCAACCCTGCAATGACCTGATTTTTCAAGTAAATCAACCTCACTATTTACCCTCGGCCATAGGTTAAAAAAGTATCTCAAAAGTTATATATAGAGGTGGTTGAAATGACTAACCATTGAATAAAAGGAGGTGAGAGGGAATGGTTTATAAGTCAATCAATATTGTTGGTATCTCCCCAGACAGCTGGGAAGGTGCGATTCAGAACGCAATTGAGGAAGCTGCAAAGACTGTGCGCGGTATCGGTAGGGTCATTGTTAATGCAATGGATGTGAAGGTTAAAGATGATAAGATCATATCATATCGAGTAGACACCAATATCTACTTCAAAATTGAGCGATGATTGCCGCTTTTTTCGTCTAAAAATACTTCAAGACGCTTTATCGCCTCAATTTTATCTTTTTTTCCAAGCTTTGCCATATTTATCGCATCTTTTAGAACTGCTGATGCCTCGTCCATCGCATAGCGCTCTACTGGATATGGCACACCGTCTTTCCCTCCAAACGCAAAAGAATATCTGACTGGATCACTCCAGCTCGCCTTTTCGCCGTACACAAGCTCTGATATAAGGGCAAGTCCTCGCAGGGTTGAAGGACCCACTCCCTGAATCTGTATCAGCTCTTCATAATTTTTTGGCTGGATCTCATAGACCCTGCGAAGCGTATTCCAGTCAACTCGTTTTGGTAACCTGAAAGCGTGTGTTTCATATCCGCGCTCGCCTTCGATCCATTCTGAGAGACTCTTTTGTCCTGGGGGTCTTATACTTTCATATAGACGCTTGAGCCTCTGTGTATTTTCGCATACAAGATCTGTAGATACTTTTCTGCAGTTCTCACTCGCTTTTGCAGTCATATCAAGCACATCCTTCTCAACGAAACCTGTTATTCCCTGGTGCGGCTCATCGATGAAGCTCTCAATCGTTGAAAGCCACTGATATCTTCTTGCATACCCATGAAGATCGTTCAACCCCTGCTGTATGACCGCCCATTCGCCATCCTCACTCAAAAACATCGCATGATGATAGAGCTGGTATCCATCCTGAAGACACGCATTATCGACCTTTGCAACGATCCTGCTCGTGGCCTTCAGTTCTTCAATTTTTCCGCCTGTAATTCCAAATAAAAGTCCTATATCTTCGATCTCTCCTGGTGCATCCTTGGCTTTTCTGCCCTTTCCACCAGCAACCGCAATCCCAAGCTCGGATGGATCAAGAACTGATTTCAGAACACCACATACAACCGTTGTTGTACCACTGCTGTGCCAGTCATAAGCAAGGACGGAAGAGAGTGATTGAAACCAGAGGGGATCTGCTATCCTGCGTAAAACCTCTCCTCTACCGTATTCCTCAACCATCACCTCAAATATCGCAGAAGAAAGATTTTTCATCCGTGAAATAAGCCATTGCGGTGCCTTCCCTCCATGAAGCGGGAGATCAATCGTGCCTGTGCGACCTGCCGCCGACTTCTGCATATACACACTATCGATTCACGTCTTATAAACTTAATCTGGGTATCCCATCTCCTGTTTCATCTTCTCCCACTCTACGTCCGTGATTCTGGAGTGGACAGGCCTACTGGCATGATTTTGCTTGTAGTCCACTATATCCCCGAGCTTCACCACGATCACGAGCATCAGAAATGTCACGCCGATAGCAAGCTTTGGGTCTATGAATGGATCATTCATCTTCATAAATATCCAGTTGTTTGTGGCTGCAATGATCCCAGCAATCGTAAAAACACCATAAAAACCATTTATTGTCCAGAACATGCTCTCTTTTGAGAAATGCTGAATGAGGAGTGGGATTGAGAAAAGCATGAAACACGTCGCTACTTTGAAGAGAAGAAACGAGAGTGAACCATAGGATATAACAATCTCTCTGAGAAAAGGATTTGCTTCCGCCAGTACTCCTTTCTCATTGATCATCATTGCCGCGGTTAGACCATCGAGCAACCCGAATGTTAGAAGTCCGCTGAAAAAAAGTACTTTGTGAGATAGATATGGTTCCGGTGCAACTTCATCAGTTTTTTGCATATTTCAATCACCCTCTGATTAAATAGTTCTTTAGTTCAAATAAAAGTATGAGCGTGTTCTTAAAATTTTAAGCTAATTATTCTAAATAATAATCTTTAATATAGATAATAATAGTTTAAAATATTGATAAGTTTAACTTTTGAGCGCCGGGGTTGGGATTCGAACCCAAGTGTTCCAGGGGAACAACAGGTCTCGAGCCTGCCGCATTAGTCCGCTCTGCCACCCCGGCATAAAAGAATTTGTATGTTAAGTCGATTCAGATCTTAATTAAGCTTTCCGCAAGGAGACATCAACTATTTTTATTATCCCCACTACTTTAACATGATGAAATCATTGATGATACAGGGCACATCTTCACATGCAGGAAAGACGATACTTGTTACAGCACTCTGCAGAATATTATCTGATAGAGGATATAGAGTGACTCCTTTCAAGTCACAGAACATGTCCCTTAACTCGTACGTGGCAAAGGATGGTGAGATGGCTTATGCAGAAGCTGTCCAGGCATGGGCTGCAAGGGAAGAGCCGAGAGTGGATATGAATCCGATACTCCTGAAACCAAAAGGAAATGGTGTATCACAGGTAATTATACACGGAAAACCCTATGCAGATATGAGTGTCCATGATTACTACGATTTTGCAGAAAACGGTGGAATTGAAGCGGTCAAAGAGTCGTATGAGCGTCTGAGCAGAGAATATGATCTGTGTATCATCGAGGGTGCTGGAAGTCCTGCTGAGATCAATATAAAACACGATATATCGAATATGCGTATTGCAAGAATGGCGGACGCTCCTGTTATACTTGTTGCTGATATTGAGCGGGGTGGGGTCTTTGCAAGTATCATCGGTACGATAGACCTTCTGGGTGATGATCGTGAGCGAGTTAAAGGTACCGTGATAAACAAGTTCAGGGGAGACGCTTCGCTACTTGACAGCGGGATCGAATACCTCCACGCGCGCACCGGCATCCCAAATCTTGGAATCCTGCCCTATGAAAAGCTTGATATACCGGTGGAGGATTCGGTCTCGATCGAAGAGATGGTGAGTTACGGCGGTGCGATCGATATAGCTGTTATCAGGCTTCCGTATGTTGCAATCTTTGCAGACATCGAGCCACTACTCATGGAGGAGAACGTGGGTGTGAGGTGGGTGCATCGATTGGAGGAACTTGGATCACCCGATCTTATCATAATCCCTGGAAGCAAGAACACGATCAATGATATGATATTTCTGAACCATTCAGGGATCGCAGAGAGGATAAGGGAACTTGCAGAAGAAGGAACTGCGATCATCGGTCTCTGTGGTGGTTACCAGATGCTTGGGGATCTGATTGTGGATCACGGTATTGAAAGTGGTTCTGCCAAACAGAAAGTTGAAGGTCTTGGTCTTTTAAATCTTAAAACCGAGTTTCGATCGTATAGAAAGGTTGTAAGGCGAGTTAATGCCATGATATCAGATCGAGGGGGTATGCTCAAAGGTGGCGAGGTTACAGGGTATGAGATTCACATGGGAGTGACAGAGGGAGAGGAGGAGGTTGCATTTATGGCGGATCAGCCTATCGGACATGTCAACGCCATGGGAAACGTTGTTGGTACATATCTTCATGGTGTATTTGACAGCAAAACATTCAGAGGAAGCGTGATCGACCATCTCTTCGAGAAGAAGGGCATTTCACCGCCAGTTCACCCCGATCTTGAGGTCTTCAGGGAAGAGGGGTTCAGAAAGCTGGCAGATCTTGTGTGCAGGCATCTTGATATTGATTATGTTCTTGAATGTATGATGTGAGGGACGATGGGCGCATTTCGAGTTATATTTGTGGTTGACATCCTGAATGGCACTGTTGTACATGCTATAAAGGGTGAAAGGGAAAACTATCACCCAATTCATCATAGAAGCAGGATCGTTGATACATCAGATCCTGTGAACGTTATAAAAGTGGTAAATCCGCATGAAACCTATGTAGCAGATCTTGATGCGATAATGAGGGTGTCTGCACCGAGATCAAATAGCCCGATCATCGCGTGTATTCGAGAAGAAACCAATACATCCGTGATTCTTGATATGGGGATACGATCGGTTGACGATCTCGAGTTTGCATCAAGTATATCCGATTTTGTGGTCATAGGTACAGAAACAGCAACGTACGATGTGATCGAAGCTGCATCAGGTATGGACGCATTTGTCAGCTTTGATATGAAGAACCACAAGATCATAACGCGTGATAGCAGGCTCAGAATTTCACCATATAGACTGATTGAATGGACAAACACACTCAATCTTGCAGGAATCATCAT
The DNA here is from genome assembly GCA_001766815.1 of Candidatus Syntrophoarchaeum caldarius. NCBI lineage: Archaea > Methanobacteriati > Halobacteriota > Candidatus Syntropharchaeia > Candidatus Syntropharchaeales > Candidatus Syntropharchaeum > Candidatus Syntropharchaeum caldarium. The sequence goes on along the minus strand of LYOS01000001.1, from coordinate 367,867 downwards.
CCTCAACCTTTCAAATGTCGGTACAAAGAGGGGCTTTGATATCGGATTTCTTGAGAAGATTGTTGAGATCTCAGAACATCCGATATTTCTTGGTGGGGGCGTGCGTTGCGTGGATGACCTGCGTTTGCTTGAAGAGATCGGAGTTGAAGGGGCACTTGTTGCAACAGCGATTCATGATGGCACGATACCCTGCAAACTCATACAAGATCCGCTATCCCTTTCTTAACATTCGCAAGAACTCTGGATGCGATCTGCTGGCTCTTCCATGACCCAAGCCCGCAGTCGGGACCCACATACTTTATCAGATCTCCGAAGATCTCGTATGCGTGCGTGAAGTTGGCATGTACAATTTCAGGTGATACCATCGTCTCAACAAGTTGCTCAAGATCCTTAACATCCCCAAAGACGTTTGCATCATGGGCTTCATTGAACTCAGCTCCCATCCTGAAAAGATCTGTTCGTGCAACTCCGATACGCAAAAACTTCCCATGTCGTTTCAAAACTTCTGGGTCAACCAGATCAAGGAATTTGGGGTTTGCAGCAGACTCAATTCCGATGATTTTGATGTTATCGGTTTTACATATCGATTCATACAGTATTGGAGTATGAAGATGGATCTGAACATCGATCCCTGCACTGGCTGCATACGCTGCTGCAACATCAAGCGCCTTTAGCATCTCGTCTGTAAAAGGGACGATTCCAAGACTTGGTTCATCAAGGCTCACTGTTTTGAGATCGAAGTACGGTGAAAACTCTGCAGCACGCTTTATGAATCGATCTATCGATTTTGAGATGTTATTAAGAAGATCCTCGTATATTCGGTCCCCAAACTTGAAGTGATAAAGCTCACATGGTCCTGTTACACAAACTCGAATCTTGAGCCGCTCCCCTGTCTCATCTACGTATCTACGTGCAAACGGTTCAAGCATCTCAAGTTCATCGATCACCGCTTCATCCTCTCTGATCAAGAATGGACCCTCGCACCGCTTCACATCCATCATCGGCTTGAGGAACTGATCGATCATCGATAAAAATTGCGGGTAGTTTGGGATCTCAACCCCTGAGTCAATCTTCATCTGCATCGAATCTTCTATGATGCGTATTGCCTCTGGCTTTCGTTTTCTGATCAGCCGTTCCATCTTCTGTTTTTTTATACCTTCTGGAAGTGGAAAACTCCCAATATCATCATATAATATCTTTTTCAATCTGATCATCCTCGCTGTAATAGTTTTTTATCGATTGTGAGATCCAGACACCGATTATAGATATGAGTACAGCACCCATGATCGAGAATATCAGGAGGCGAACTCCCTCTCCCGATGAACCCTCGAGGATAAGTCTTACAGATTCACTACCACCCCACATCATCAGCCCGAAGGCTAAGATAATAAGCGGAGAAGCCCAGTGACGCCAGTACGCGCCGCGATCAAGGTACATGTTTATCATCCGTCCACACCATGAGAGAACTCCAGCACCGGTGTACCACCAGATCGATTCGTTCAGAAAGACCATAAAAAGGAGGAGATAACCAGGGAGTTCTGAGTAATGGAGCACATAGTAATTCCATGTTCCGACACCCCCCTGAACTGTTCCCACAAGGGCAATGATGAGCGCAGCAATGTACGTCACAAATGTGATCTTCCCACCATAGAACGACTCTTTTACGGCGCTAAAAAAGTTTTGCATGAGGTCTCCAAGTCCAACTCCAAGAAATAAAAGATATATTCCGATAAATGCAAATATAGAGACTGTTGCCCATTCAGGATGTCCAAAAATGATTGAAACCGCGTATATCAGAGATACAAGCCCCGCAGGGATCAATGTAGATCTTGAGAAACGTGGATCAAGCAGCGTCTGTTTTATAAGGTAGAATGCACTCTCAAGCCGCTCACTCTGCCTCACAACGACCCGATGAACCGAATCGATTGGGATTCGTGACTGGATTAATGGAAGTATAAACTCATCATCTGCACCATCAGATACGACGATTGCACGCGTTGCTTCAATTCTTTCCAGAACATTATCGAGCTTTTCTGCGATGATCATATCAGATACCACACCGACCTCTTCCGATCCTCCGAGTGTCACAATCTCAACCTCTCGTTTTTCTGCGATCAATCGATCATACAACTTTATCCCGCCGAGAATACAGTTCATATCAGATTCTTCAGGGTCAGCAAGTCCCAGTTCCATTGCAGACTTAAGATTTACTTCTCTTCCAATAATCGGAGTCTCAATTCCCGTTTTCCTTCCGAGATCATCATCACGGTCGATGCAGATGATCAATATTTTTTCGTCTTTCTCCATTTTTTTTACCTCTCTGGATAACCTACCGGCATTATGTAGAGTGGTTCGTGCTCTTCTGGCAGATTCAGGAGTTTTGAAACCTCATAATCGATGAACGAACCTACTGCAACAGTTTCGAGTCCGAGAGATAGCACCTGAAGGTATATATTTTCGCTGACATGCCCGACCTCGAAATGAACATACCGCAGACCACGTTCCCTGTACTTTCTGGTTGTCCTTGCATATTCGGCTGTTATAACAATCGAAACAGGTGCAATACCAATAAAAGCCTGTTTGAGCGAAGCTTCGCGAAGTTCCTGCCTCAGGTCACCTCTGGTAATCAGTCTGAGTTTGTGACTTGCAGGCAGGTATGCATAAACACCCGCGTCAAGCCCTTTCACACCATTATCGCCGGTAACGATGTATAGAAATATTGGATGTGTCTTTCCAGCAGAGGGTGCAGTTCGAAACAACCCTTCCCTATCTCTGAACCCATTTGCAGCCCATAGAAGCTGTGAAACTGCCTTGAGGGTTATTGAATCAGGTACAAAATGCCTGCATGACCTGCGCCTGAATATTGCTTCCTCTATAGATAAAGTACCCTTCTTCTCGGATTCTGGAAGCTCTATCTCCATCAATGACCCCTTTTAAATATTCCAGTATGATCGCTGGACTTTTTTAACGTTTGATATCACATCAGCAACATCCCGTTCACTCCTGTCGAGTGCCATCTCGCCTGTATCAACTTCTATGCCTGCAAGTGAACCAAATATTGCAAGAACCGACTCAGAAAGCCCCGTAAGATCGTATCCACCTTCAAGTGTGACCACAACCCCATCTCCGATCTCCCTCACAATATCTGTGAACTTACCAAAAGCAGGGGATGTTACATTCATGCCACCCAGTGGATCAAGTTTATGGAGATCTGATCCCGATGAGATCAGTATAAACTCAGGATTGAACTCGGTTGCAATCGGTAGAAGCACCTCGTTCATCACCTCAAGATAGCCTTTATCCCCTACCCCAGGTGGCAACGGAACATTTACGGTAAAACCCTCTCCCTCACCAGATCCGATGTCATCGATCCTTCCTGTCCCGGGATAATGCGGGTACTGGTGGATTGAGAAGTAAAGAACAGACGGATCATCGTAGAATGAATGTTCTGTTCCGTTACCATGATGGACGTCCCAGTCGATTATGAGGATGCGTTGCAGTCCATGGTGCAGTTTCAGATGCCTGGCTGCGATCGCCACATTGTTGAAGAGGCAGAATCCCATACCCTTTGCGTATTCTGCATGGTGCCCCGGCGGTCTTACAAGTGCGAATGCGTTTGTTACATTCTTACTTATAACCTGATCAACTGCACCGATAAGCCCACCCGCCGCATAGAGCGCAGCATCAAATGAATCCTTTGATACAGGTGTGTCCAGATCAAGTGCACCTTCGCGCTCAGAGACCGCCTGAACGTGCTTGATATATGCAGGGTCATGATTATACTCGATCTCTTTGATCGACGCTCTCTCAGCATTTATCTTTACAAGCCGATCAAGCACATTTCTCTTTTTCAAAAGATCCAGTATCGCAATCAACCGTTCACTACGTTCAGGATGCGCACCTGTGTTATGCTTCAGATAGATCGGGTGGTAGACGTATCCTGTCGACATCTTTATCTATACTTCAGCCACTTAATATTTAACATTATTCACTTTCATTTACCTGAGGTGGTACGACAATGATAAGCGTCAGAGACTACATGAGCGAGCACTCAATCTTCTTTCCACCCAATAAAAAGGTTGGTAAAGTTATAGAGGTTATGAAGGCTTTAGACCACGATGGCGCACCGGTCATCATTGAGACAGATGGTCAGAAGCACCTCATTGGTATCGTGACACTCAGAGACCTCGTTGGAAGCAATCCCGATGATCCTGTCAGCAAAGTAATGACCAAAGACGTTGTTAAGGTCTCACCAGATGAGAGCATTGTATCGGTTGCAGGTGTTATGGCTTACAACCATATCCACCACGTGCCGGTTGTTGATGACGGGAAGTTCATTGGTTTTCTCACGACAACCGATATCCTGCGCGCATGTATCGAGAATATGGTCTCTGAAAATGTTGAGAAGGTGGTCAAGATCTTCAAAAGCCTTGATCGAAATATTACTGTAGAATCAGGGAGAATAAAGGTTGATAAACTTGTTCCAACCCAAAAATATCTTGATTCAGATGAATTACAGTTAAGATTGAGTGAATTCAATAAAGGGATCGTTTATCCGATTATAATCACAAAAAAGAACGATAAGGCATATATCATAGATGGGCATCACAGGGCGTATGCGGCAAAGCAACGCGGATTTGAGGAAATCCCGGTCTTTGTAATCAAAGGCGATCTCGGGATAACCGATGCAGGTGATCGCATCGGACTTAAGATTGATGAACTTGAGATCGTTGATCTACAATCTCAATAACTCCTCTATCCCCATCAAGAATGATTCTATCTCCATCCTTCAAAACCTCAAATAGATCGATCGATGGCCTGTCCAGCAGTGGTATCTCAGATATGATCGCACCAAGTGCAACGATAGGCTCTGAGTTCTGGTTTATCATTCCCAGCGGTGCGAGACCTCTCTTTTTGAGCTGATAGATCACGTACGATCCCACGGTTGAGCCTTTTCCATGAGGGAAGACGAGCACCCGACCACTGATCTTTCTACCGAAAAGTTCATGTCCAGTTTCAATGATGGTTCCGCTTGCTGGATCGACACTTCCGAGAAATGAGATCGCATCACGTGTGAGTAAAACCTCTCCTTCTACCTTTCCACCTGAAATTACACGTGCCCTTATCAAAGCTTAATCCTCGTAAATTTTTTTCAGCTCGCTGAGACTTGCCTCAAGACCCTCTGCATCTCTTAACTCAAGGATCTTTGTGATTCCATTGCTCTTTGTGGCTTTTGCAACCTCGCTGAAGTCAATACTACCTTCACCGATCGCAAGATGCTCATCGGTCTCACCGTTGTTATCATGCAGGTGGAGATGATCTACCTGGTGCTCCAGAAAGTCAGGTAGCATGCCAGCAGTATTTGCATGTCCAACATCGAGTGTGAATCCAAGACCATCAAGCTCAGATAGCAGATCAGGTGTTCTGAAGAGTAGATACTCATGATCTGGCTGATTCTCGATGGCTATCAGAACACCGTACTCCTTCGCGAGTGCTTCCATCCCATTGAGCGAGACTCGCATTCTCTGTTGTGCAAGTTCAAGGTCTGTAATCCAGCCAAGATATCCAGGATGGACAACAAAGACCTCGGCACCTATTTCCACTCCATAGCGTATCACATCCTCAAGTACGCCCATTGCAGCATCTCTGATTGGGGGATGAATGCTTGAGAAGTTCATATCGGTTATCGGTGCATGAATTGTGTATTTGAGATTAAAGCTGGATAAAACCTCGCCATAAAGAAGTATGTTATGTCTGCTCTCTGATAAGACTTCAGCATGTGATGAGAGTTTTTCTATCTCGCTCAATGCATCATACAGGCTCATTGTTATATAGGGGAAGGTTGAAATTCCTATCATCTGATGAAATTTAATCTTCTTGTATAAAAAGAGTAAGGTTTCTGAGATCAGGAATGAAACGCAGGAAACAGAAGACAAAGATCAGAAAGATCGCATTTGAACGGATTATTCGCCTCTTTGAGCTTGCAGAGGAGTGTCCTGAGCGAAGCAGGCGTTATCTACAACTTGCAAAGCGGATCGGGATGCGGCACCGCGTGAGGATTCCGCGGGATTTGAAGCAACATATGTGCAGGGGTTGTTCTGTCTTTCTGATCCCTGGAAAAAACGCAAGAGTAAGACTTCAGAGCAGGCGCGGTTACATCACAACGACATGCCTTGAGTGCGGGAGAGTTATGCGATTGCCATACAGACCTAAGCGGGATGCAAAACCATGAAATGCTTACTTTTCAATCCATTCTCGGGTGCATCAGGGGATATGATCCTCGCTTCACTCATCGATCTTGGGGCAGACCCTGAGGCGGTGCGTGGAGCGGTTTCTGCAATCTGTGGCGATAAGGTTGTAATTAAGATACAGGATGTAAAACGAGGCGGAATTGCTGCAAAGCAGGTGATCGTTGAGACTTCAGACCATGCGAAGCGAACCTATCCTGAGGTTTTATCCCTGCTCAGGAATGGTAAGATCGAAGACGATCTTTTAGATCATGCAATATCAATATTTGAACGTATCGCTGATGCAGAATCGCGTGTTCATGGTATACCTCGTGATAGATTGATCTTCCACGAGGTCGGGCAGCTGGATGCGATCGCAGATGTTATCGGTTCAGTTGCAGCGATCATGGATCTCGGCCTGGAAGTATTATCAACCGTGGTTTATGTGGGAGGAGGATTTGTCAGGTCTCATCATCATGGGATACTGCCGGTTCCTGCCCCGGCAACGCTTGAGATTCTGCGATCGTCGAATCTGATATGGTCAGGAGGGCCTGTTGATTCAGAACTTTTAACACCCACAGGGGCCGCGATACTGAGTGATTTCGTCTCAAAGTGTTCTGAGCACTTTCCACCCATGAAGATCGAAAGGATCGGCTATGGTGCAGGCTCAAGAGATCATGAGGTTGTGAATCTGCTTCGAGCAGTGATCTGCGAAGTGAAAGAGGAGGTGCTTATTCGCGATGCGATCGAGGTGCTCGAGACAACGGTAGATGACGTGACGGGGGAGGTGCTTGGTGACCTCATTGATTCATTACTCGCAGCTGGTGCTCTCGATGTTGCGGTCATACCTGTTGTGATGAAGAAGGGGAGACCCGGGTATATAATACAGGTCATCGTGGATTCCGGGGATGGCATGGAGATTGCCAGAGAGATGATGAAGCTGACAGGTACACTTGGTGTTAGGGTTATGCCGGTGAGCCACAGATTGATCCTGAAACGGCGTCTTGAGACTGTTAAAATTTCTATCTGCAATGAGATCTTTGAAGCAAAGGTCAAGATCGCAGAGGATCTCACGGGTGAGGTCATTAATATCTCGCCTGAGTTTGAGGACTGCAGAAGGATAGCGGGTGAAGTTGGACTTCCGGTGAGGGAGGTATTGAGGATTGTTGAAGATGTGGGAATAAAACTGGCGAAGAGATAAATACCTCCACCCCTACCTGAATATACGATGAAAGATCTTGACGAGGCACTTGATAAGCATCGAAGAGCAGGAAAGATACTTGCAGAGGTAAAGAATAAAGCAAAAGGGAAGGTTATAGTAGGAGGTAAGCTGCTTGATGTTGCCGAGTTTATCGAAAGTGAAATCCTTAAAAGTGGTGCAGAGCCTGCGTTTCCATGCAATATCTCAATAGATGATGTTGCAGCGCATGCAACGCCAGAAAAGAATGATGAGCAGGTCTTTGAAGAAGGGATGGTTGTGAAGATCGATCTTGGAGCGCATATCGATGGCTACATCGCAGATACTGCATTTACTGTCGATTTAGGGGATCATCCAGAGCTTGTTGAGGCATCGAGAAAGGCTGTTGAAAATGCAGTCGAGATCATACATGCTGGCGTCAATACTTCTGAGATCGGGGCAGTGATCGAGGATACGATAAACTCATTTGGTTTCAAACCAGTCGCAAACCTTACTGGTCATGGTTTATCACGCTACACCCAGCATGCTCCACCATCCATCCCAAATGTTCGCCATCATCATGGTACCGAACTGAAGGCAGGAGATGTTATAGCGATTGAACCTTTTGCCACAGACGGTATCGGGCGCGTGGGTGATAAAGGTAAAACTGAGATATACAGCTTCACTACCTCAAAACCGATCAGATCCCGACATGCAAGAGAACTTCTCAATCTAATCTCACCGTACAAGACGCTTCCTTTTGCAAAACGATGGATTGATATGAAACGGCTCGATCTCGCACTGCGGGAGCTTGAACGCGCAAAAATTCTTCATGGATATCCCATACTGAAGGAGGTAGGAGGCGGCACGATCTCCCAGGCTGAGGAGACAATGATTGTGATGGAAGAAGGGTGTGAGGTGATAACGGTATGAGTGCAGAGAAAAACGAGCTTTTATTTAGTCCTCAGATGGTAAGAGACCTCCCAGGCTGGAAAAATGCTCCTGTACCACCCTGTTTTGGTGGAGATCCAAGAGGACTAACTTTTTGTTGTGATCCGAGGTATCCACTTGCATACGCCTACAAATGCAGGCGAAAAGAGGTTCTGGAAGCAATTGGGCTAACAGATGAGGAACTGATCAGGATAAAACAGGAGTTCAGCCGCGAAAAGGGCTGGGATAATGAGATGGTCTGCTTTAAGTCACTTGCCTTCTGCTGTATGCGAAGAAGCGGATGTTTCAATCGTGATCCCGTGATAGCAATGATCTGTGGAAGCTATGAGGATTATTATTCAAAGAAGCGGGAGCTTGCGATCAGGATACTTGAGCGAGCCAGAAACAGTGAATACTGTAAGAGATTCATCGATTATGAGAAGAGTGAAGGGTGAAGAGGTTTGAGGTACGTTGAACCGGTATTCAGACCGCCAAGTGAGGCGAGGAGTCTGCTTTTGCAGGCAAGCATCGGATGCTCAAACAATACATGTAAGTTCTGTGTTTCATATAAGCGAAAACATTTTGCGATCCGTACGCTCGATGAGATAGCAGAAGACATAAGATCTGCTCGATCAATCTACGGAGAAGGGGTCAGAAGGGTGTTTCTGCTTGATGGAAATGCACTCGCTATACCGACAGATGAACTCCTGCATATCCTTGAGATGCTCTATGACGCTTTCCCGAACCTTGAACGGGTTTCAGCATATGGCTGTACACAGGATATCCTTGAAAAATCTACCGATGAGCTTGAAGCGATCAGGGATGCTGGTCTGAGCCTAATCTACTTTGGTATTGAGTCCGGGGATGATGCAGTCCTTGCAGCGATGAATAAAGGCGTTACAGCAGATGAAACAAGGAGAGCTGGTTTAAAAGCAATTGGTGCTGGGTTCAATCTCTCTGCAACAGTTATCCTCGGTCTTGGTGGAAGAGCGAGGTCAAAGGAGCACGCAATTGCTACAGGCGAGATCCTCAGTGAGATCAGTCCGCATTACATCGGTGCGCTGACGTTGATGGTGCCCAAAGGTGCACCTCTTGAGCGTGATATCAGGTCAGGAAAGTTTGAACTCCTCTCCCCAGCAGAGATACTTCATGAGATGCGTCTTATGATCGAATGCACAGATATTACTGGTAGAAAGTCCCTCTTCAGGTCAAATCATGCATCAAACTACCTGCCCATCGGAGGTATACTCCCTGACGAGAAGGATGAAATCCTGCACACGATCGATTCTGCTCTTTCAAAAAATGGAGCGGGGCTCAGACCCGAGTTTATGCGAGCGCTTTGAGTATGAGTTCATCTAAAAAATAAAAAAGATACAGGGGACTTTACATCCCCATCAGTAACTGTTTGTCCAGTTGTTCTGGTATGTGGATGTTGTTACATTGCTGCCGTGCGCTGTGAAGTCATCGATTGTCCAGACACCCTGGTTGGTCTCAGATGCGTTGAAGTGCATCGTCGTCGATTTTGTCCATGAGATGTTAACACCCACGCGGGTATGGCATGCGATACATGCTTCGTTTGAGTCTGTCATCAGTGAATCGTTTATCGACTCCCTGAGGAAGTCGGTATGTGCAGCATAGCCACCGCCTGTACCATCACCCCACGAGTAATTGTACTGGGTTGATGCACCTGTTCCCTGATAGACCAGTGTTGTGTTGAAACCACCTGCAAACGGATATGATCCACCGGTGCGGGTGTTGTTCTCATGGCAGAGCATACATGCGATCGTCTCAGCTGCGTGGGATGTTGTACCTGGGTTTGAGCCTGTACCATCACCATCTGCGACGCCCGTTCCAGAGACCCTGTGACAGTCACAGGTTGGAGATGCAAGGGTTGTATGCACACCGTTTGCGCTATCGATCATCTCTGCGTTTATATCACCATGACACTTCATACACGGCACCTGACTTCCACTATCACTCAGGTTGTACCATGAGTGCTGTCCAGAGAAGAGTGCCGCTGTCTGGGGCAGTGCAAATATTCCGATCGAAATAATTGCGATCATGAGCAAACCGATTGTATTTCTTCTCATTCTATTTAACCTCCTTTCATCTTGTTTTAATGGATTTTTCACCATTTACCGCTATCTTCACATCATTTTTATTTATGTGCAACATATAAATATTTGTGATCAGAAAAGTTTATCACCAGTTTGATCGAAAGGGTATGCGGTGATGCGAATGAGCGATGCCGACGAACTTGAGAGGATAAAGAAACGTAAGCTTGAGGCGATGATGCGAGAAGCAACTGAACGTGAGGAGACTACTGTTATCTCATCGCCAATCGTGATAACAGATGCTAATTTTAATGAGATGATTAAAAAATATCCACTCATTGTTATAGATTGCTGGGCAGCGTGGTGTGGACCATGCAGAATGATCTCACCGACCATTGATGCACTGGCAAAAGACTATGCAGGCCGGATCGTCTTTGGAAAATTGAATGTAGATGAAAATCAGGTCACGGCAAGAAACTACAGGATAATGTCGATCCCTGCACTGCTCATATTCAAAAACGGTGTTCTTGTTGACCAGGTGATAGGAGCGCTTCCACGAGAGATTATTGAGCAGAAGATTGTGAAGTATCTTTAATATCTTTACTCCCTCCAGAACCCCCTGGTTGCAGCATACTTACGCTCTGCATCCATTATATCACGGTAGAAGTCCATCTCATCATCCCTGAGCTTTGAGATAATCCTTGATGCAATCTCAGGCCCGACTCCCCTGGATGCGAGTGCGATCACGGCCTTCAGACCGTGCGAGAGAACAAGATTTGCATTCCTGTATACACGTTTGATCCGTGCCTTCTCTCCACTCCCCTTCTTCAGAAGCTCGATCTCCTCATCCTCCCATGGTTTTAGGGCTGCAATCATCCTTGAGCCACAGACCAGGCACTCGATCGGCTCTTTCACATCTCTGACCTTCTGTTTAAGCCTCCATTTCTTACAGGTGGTGCAAAAAAGTATCACATGGTCGTTCATGATCCGCTCTTTCAGTGCGATTAGGATTGAACGATCAACCCTCTTCGATGTCAGAAGATCCTTCCTACCGCCATATCCACTCAAACCCACCGGGCTTAAGGTGTTAGTAAACTCAATCCTGATCTTTCCATCATTGATACGTTTCAGGAATTCCATACACTGTTCGATATCAAGGTTCTCATGAAATATAGCCTGTATAGCCTCTTTCTCGATTGGCGTGTTGTGGAATAGATCATAGAGGCGATTTACAGGTATCTTACTGTAGTCTGCATCCTTTCCTATCGCTCCAAACTTCTTTGCAACATTTACCATCTTCCATCGAAGGAGGATCGTATTCTTGAGTGTCATCTTCAAGATCGGCTCAACATATTCAGGCTTTATCGATGATATGAGCTCCAGCATGTAGCTTCTTGAGATTGGTGCGGGTGTTCTGAACTTGATCCTGTATGGATCGATCTCAAGCGGGATGCTTGATCCAAACTTCGCTGCAATATAGGAGGTTATAACTCTTCCAAGCGTATCGTTTGCCCTGTGACCAAGAGCAACGTTTATCACAACCGAATCCTTCTCAATCTCGATCAGGATCGTTTTATCATCTGGAACGATGAAACCCTGATCGATCTGCTTTCTTAAAAGCTCTGTAACCCTGCATACCGTATTTATATCTGTATCGCACACTTTAAGAGCTTCTTTATAAATTTCAGAATCAGATAGACCTTCTTCTATCATATCAGCGATAATCCTTCGCATTTTTCCGACCTGCTCGGCAACCTCGAATGGCACAGGTATCTCCTCACCAACCCAGCTTGGAAGTTCACCTTCTGGATCTCTGACTGGCTCAACATTGAGCTTTCGCTCCTCGATCGTTATTATCCGCCACATCTCCCCACGAGTCACAAATACCGCACCAACCCTAGCAAAATTGATTACAAACGCCTCATCGAGCATTCCGATCCGCCTGCGACTCACAATATCATAGACCTCGTAGCGGTTCTCATCAGGGATCATCGAGAGGTTCTCGTAGTAGTAACTCCTGCCCCTTCCACGGCGCGAGATACCTTCGTCATCAACCCAGATCAGCCTGTGATCTTTTAGATCTGCGATGATCTTCTCACATGCCTCCTTTGTGAACCTTCTGAACGGGTACGCTCGCTTTATTATCGAATAGAGACCATCCGCATCCATCCTGTCGTACTCAAGAAGCATACCACAGATCTGGTTTGCAACAACGTCAAGTGCTCCTTCTCTGATCCTCTTCACCTCTGCCAGACCCTTCTTCGCCATCCCTGCGATCACCCATGACTCGATTATCTCATCAGGATCTTCTGCGATGATGATACCTTTTGATACCCGATCCATCCTGTGACCCGACCTTCCAACCCGCTGGATAAGCCTTGTAACCTCCCTTGGGGACATGTACTGAATTACAAGATCCACTGACCCAACGTCGATCCCGAGTTCCATCGAAGATGTACAGATGAGTCCTCGAATTTTTCCCTCCTTGAACCTGTTTTCGATCTCAATGCGCATCTCCTTTGAGAGTGAACCATGGTGCACACCGATTGAGTCGGGATCTGTGATGAGTCGAAGTCTGTATGAAAGTGCTTCTGCGGACTGACGGGTGTTTACAAAAATGAGTGTTGATCTGTGAGAAGATATAAGGTCCCTGATCATCCTGATATGCGATGCAGTCGCTGTTTCTATCGAAAGAAGCTTTGAGATCTCGATATCCTCCTCATTGATCACGGGGGCGCATACCTCAACCGATAACGATTTTGCAAAGGAAACATCGATGATCCTGGGTGCACCCTCAGATCCCCCAAGAAACTTTGCAACATCCTCAGGGTTTCCAATTGTGGCGGATAAACCGATCCTCTGAAAGTCCCCTGAAACCTCTCTCAGCCTCTCAAGCGTTATTGCAAGTTGCAACCCACGTTTTGAGTCTGCAAGCTCATGTACCTCGTCAACAACAAGCCATGAAAGATCTTTGAGGTGCTGTCGCATCCGTCCACCAACTAAAAGAAGCTGGAGTGTCTCTGGTGTTGTTATGATAAAATCTGGAGGGTGTAAAGCCTGTCTTCTCCGCTGGGACTGTGGTGTATCGCCATGTCGAACCTCGACGCTGATCCCAAGCTCATTGCCCCACTCAAAGAGTCTTTTCAGCATATCACGGTTCAAGGCCCTGAGTGGTGTCACATAAACAGCAGATATGCCCTTCCTCACTCTTTTATTCAGGATCTTATGAAAGATCGGGAGCACCGCGGCTTCGGTCTTGCCGGTTCCGGTGGGTGCGATCAGGAGAATATCGTTTCCCGAGAGAATTGCTGGTATCGCCTCAATCTGTGGCGGACTCGGTTCTTTTATTCCGTTTTTATCAAGTAACTCTCTGATTCGCTCGTCGAGGAGTTGGAATACATTACCATTCTTCATCACAGATCGACCATGACGGACTCGCCGGGATTTGAACCCGGGTTCTTGGATCCGGAGCCCAAGAGGATAGTCCGCTACCCCACGAGTCCACCTACGGGCCTGCTGGGATTTGAACCCAGGTTATCGAGTCCGAAGCCCGATAGGATAGTCCGCTACCCTACAGGCCCTTTGAGAGCCTCGGGCGGGATTTGAACCCGCGACCTCGTGCTTACCAAGCACGCGCTCTGCCAGCTGAGCCACCGAGGCGCACACCACAATTTAGTCTCGGTGGTATATGAAGATAGTTGTTTCCCCAGAGCATCGATCTTTTATATTCCCACTCCGGTATCTTAATGATGAAGGCATTTGAAGAGGTATTCCTCAACCACCTGCTTGAAACAGGAGCGCTCAAGTTTGGTGAGTTCACCCTGAAAAGCGGCAGAATCTCCCACTATTTTGTCAATATCGCAACCGCGATGAACACGGGAAAAGGCGCGTCGCTGGCGGCAGAGGCGTATACTTTAAAGATCCTTGCTGATGTGGGCATGGAGTTTGATTACCTCTATGGTCCCGCGTATAAGGGAATCCCGATTGCGGCTCTTGTTTCGGCAAAGCTCTATGAACTTGAAGGCGTGGATAAACGCTGGGGATATGATCGGAAGGAGGCAAAAGCTCACGGTGACAGGGTGGATAAATTTTTTGTAGGTAATATGCAGAAAGGGGATCGGGTACTGATGCTTGATGATGTCATATCAGATGGCTATACAAAGATCGAGGCCTTCCGACGACTCATTGATCTTGGGCTTGAACCTGTTGCGATCCTGGTTGCAGTCAACAGAGGAGAGATCACATCAGAAAACCAGCAGCAGTTTGATGAGATGGGTGTCGCGATCCACTCGATATTTCAGATAGAGGATCTGTACAGGCGTGCCTGCAACCCATGAAACTTTGAGAAGCCGCCGGCATCTGCTGGGTCAATCTCCACGGCTGTATCAAATGAGACCCAATCCTCTCTATAAAGTGCGGTTCTGGCATACCTTCCAAGAACCTGCAACGAACCCTTGTAGAGTTTAACCGTGACATCCCCACTCACACGTTTCTGCGTCTCATCGATGAAGGCGAGAAGATCATCATATAGTGGATCGAGGACGAGTCCCTGATATGCAAGTTCAGACCACGCTGCATCAACACTCATTTTAAACCTCAGTTCATTTCTCGTCAAAACGATCTGTTCAAGATCGCGATGTGCACTGAGCAGTACGGTCGCTGCTGGATGTTCATAATTCTCACGCGCTTTAAGCCCGAGAACTCTGTCCTCAATAATATCGGTTCTTCCAACCCCATGCTCGCCTGCAATCATGTTCAGGCGGACGATGAGATCATATCCCCTGAGGGCTTCACCATCGAGTGCGACAGGTACCCCTTCCTCAAAAGTGATCTTTAAAATAAGTGGCGAATCAGGCGCATCTTCCGGGGATTTTGTCCATGCAAATATCTCCTCTGGTGGTATGAATGCCGGGTCTTCGAGCATTCCTCCCTCGATTGACCTGCTCCAGAGGTTCTCATCGATACTCCATGGTGTATCTTTACCAACATTGATCTTCAGACCCTTCTTTATCGCATACTCAATCTCTTCAGACCGCTTGAGTCCAAGTTCTCGCATCGGGGCGATAACCTTCAATCCCATCGCCCTGAAGACTGCTTCAAATCGCAGCTGGTCGTTGCCTTTCCCTGTGCATCCATGAGCAACCGCATCTGCCTTCTCTCTGAATGCAACTTCTGCCACTTTCTTTGCGATTAAGGGGCGTGCTATTGCTGTCCCAAGTACATACCCTTCATAATTGCCATTTGCTTTAATCAGTGGGAAAATATAATCCTCTACAAACTCCTCTTTCGCATCGATGACGATGTGATGATCTGCTATCTCCTCCCCAAGCCTGTTCGCCCGCTCAAGATCCTCCACTGGCTGACCGACATCAACAACAACACTGATGACCTCATCAACTCCATAGCGCTCCTTGAGGAGTGGGATACAGACAGATGTATCAAGCCCACCTGAGTATGCAAGTGCTACCTTCATAAAACTACCCTTTTATTCCTGTTATCCTATCTTCAGAAAAGTCAAAAAGTTTCACTGACCGATCTCCATCTGTTATCGAGAATATTGACCCCTCCCTGACCCTGCCAATCGTTGCGGCGGTGAGATGATGGTTGTTAAATACCTCGATCACCTCTGATGCATGATCCTCGTCTGCTGTAACAACAAAACCCATCCCTGGATACATCTTGAGCCAGTGTGTCATCTCTATCTCTGCTGGCTTTGGTATTGCACCAATATCCACGGTTGCACCTTTTCTGCTAACCTCAATCATCATTCCAATTGTTCCAAGCACACCAGGATTGCTTATGTCTTTACCAGCATGTACAAGGTGTGCTTCTCCGAGTACACGCATTGCTTCGATCTGTTTCTTCAAGATTTCACCATCACGCATGGTTGTTGAGTCCCAGTTGAGGTTACTCGATGGGTGAACTCTGCCCTCGAGATCGCATGCCATGATGATCACATCGTCTGCCTTTGCGGTGCTGCTCAGTATCGCACAGCCCTTCTTTGCAACCCCGAGAATCGCGATATCGAGCATGTTAAAAGGTGCATCAGGGTGGACATGTCCACCGATTATTGGGACGCCGAATCGAGCGATCGCATCGTTCATCCCTTTTATGACAAGCGTGCACGACGTCTTTGATCTGAAGGAGAAGACGTCAACCATCCCCAGTGGCTTCCCGCCCATCGCTGCAATATCATGGATATTGACAAGAACCGCACAATAACCAGCCCATTCAGGATCTGCATTCATCAACCGCTCCCATATTCCATCTGCAGCGATGAGGAGCAGGTCGTCCCCATGGCTCAGAACTGCTGCATCCTCCCCAAATGTCGCTTCTATATCTATGGAATTTGTCATCCCTGTGTTAAAACCTTCAAGTAGTGGTCCGATCGGATTCTTACGAGTCACACCTTCAAAATTCTGTATTTCCCTGGCGATACTCTCAAGATCGAAGTTCACACCCTTAACGAGTTTTGATCCTATATTTATCTTTCGGATTTCTCATTACAGAATATGCAACCCCACCGCAAGTACTATAATCAGCAAAGACTTTACCCAATCTATCCTCTGCATTTTAAACTCACCACCACCCCTTAAAACGCCATCGTACCCACGCGAGATCATTGCATTATATACCCGCTCTGCCCGCTCGTAGCTCTTCACAAACAACATCCCTATCGCTTTACCCAGTGTTTTTATCGTATATATTCTTGTTTTAAGCTCGAAACAACGTGATTCAATTGACCTTACTATCCGCTGAAATTCCTCGAAAAAGACAAAGATGTACCTGAATGTGAAGACAAGCATCTGAACAAGTTTATTTGGAACTTTGAGATCGATAAGGGCTTTTAAAGTAACATCGAACCTTGCAGTCCCGACCATTGGAAATATCAGTATGACGGCAGATAACGCCTTGAGTGTGATCAGCGAGCCATACCACAGCCCATAAGGGTCTATCCCTATCCTGCCATCTGTAATCTCAAGCGGGAGGATGAAAAGAAACGGTGATACAAAGAGAAACACCCATTTGATATGCGTTAACACAAACCTGACTGGAATCCGCGATAGAAGAAGGATTACAATCGCTGCTAATAACCCCATGACCGCCATCCTGAGATCATAAACGAGAACGATCGAGAATATGAGTGTAAGAATTGATACAAGCTTCGCTCTTGAATCCCAGTTATGTAATGGTGATCTGAGTGCGTGATAGCGATCTATCTCGATATGTCCGATCATCTTTCTTTTCTATTCTCGGGCCTTCTTAAAACTCTTATACCACAGCGAAAGCCCCAGGATTCCAAGAAGATATCCAAAACCTGCAAAGACCCTGAGGTAAAGCGGCATCTCACCCCCCTTATCGCTCCTTCCTCCAGCAGCCGCTGTCATATTGATCGTCACCTCTCCTCTGTGTCCTGTTGATTCAACGACAACATCGAATTCCTTCTCAAATCCTGGATCGAAACTGAATTTGCCTTCATCATCTGTTTTACCCTCTACATAGAGCCTTCCATCAGGAATGTATATCTTAACGTCTCCATCGCGAAGAGGTTCACCCCCGCCATAGTATGCCTCAATATAGATTGACTTGATTCCATAATCAACGATGACCCTGTGTGCCGATACAGTCGGGCTTACCACCGCCATCAAAAGGATTATCATTATTAGAGTTCTTATTTTCATCTGATACCCTCCAGAATCTCTGGTTTAACCTTTGCGAGGAAACCTGCAAGTGCACCTGTAAATACCGCCTCTATCACAATCACAGGGATATGCGCTACTGCAACAAATACTGTGACGGTCTCAAACGCCTCCCCCAGCGAGAGAAGCTCGATTGAGAGCAGGAGTACTGCACCTGCGACTCCAATCCCCCCGGCAATTGCCCCAAAGATTGTTTCCTTATTTTTCAGATCGAACTTCATCCCATATCTGAAGATACCTGCAGCAAGTAATGCCGGAACCCCCATATTTATCGCATTGATACCGATCGTTGTGATTCCACCGTGCTGAAAAAGAACCGCCTGGAGGATCAGTGCGATAAAGATTGCAGGGTATGCGAATATACCAAGCATAACCCCTGCAAAACCGTTCAATACCAGATGGACGCTTGTTGGACCCACGGGAAAATGGATGAGTGATGCCACAAAGACCGCTGCCGTAACAACAGAGAGCTTTGGAACATCCTCAACCCGCATCTTTGTGAGCGCCCATACAATGATAAGCCCGGTTATGATGAATCCACTGATCCAGACTTGGGGTTGAAGAACCCCATCTGATATATGAACCATCTCTTCTCTCTACCTTCTCCGCCTCAATAGAATCGTCAGAGCTCCGAGAATCCCGATTGTTGCAAGTATACCGACTGACGGAGATTCAGGTGTTTTATCTGACAGGCCTGAAACAACCTCTTCGAGTTGAGAAACTCTCCCCTCAAGATCCTCAAGCCCTGAGGTGCCAGTTTCTTCTGCTGGTGGGAATGATTCAAATACAGGAACAACGATGACACCTCGCTCTTCCATTTCATCTCCCTCTGCATAGACCCCAACAAACCAGATTCCAGGCTCATCGAGCGTATATGCAAAGTCTCCATCGCTGTCTGTCGTTGTGACCCTTGTGTACATCATCGGAGGATCTTCTGCGTATAGATCTTCTGCTGCTGAAACTGCTGCCTCTGCATCAGCCGTCACGTAGTACTTCTCGACCTCAACCGTTGCACCAGCAAGTGGCGAACCATCGAGGAGCGCATTTCCTGTGAATACAAACCCTTCTTCAAGCCCGTATGGCCTCGTGTATGGCAGAACCTCAACCTTCTCACCGAGTAGAGCATCCCAGCCTTCCCAGGCTTCCTCACCGCAATGGATCACAGTTTTTGTATGATCAACAAGTTCATGCTCAGGTACGCTGAGCGTTGCATGGACAATATAATCTCCATGTTTCTCGATTCTGAAAGAGACCTTGTACGCCTTGAACCCTTCGACTGTCGTCTCAACTGGATCCAATTGCGTGATAACCCCCTCAGGATCTCTCACATAGACCTCTGGTACAACAGGGCAGTCGAAGAGCACATGTTCATAAGGGTGTCCCCATGCGATCAGCACGGTCTCTGTCTCACCCAGTTCTCCGATATAGTCGTCTGGACTGACATCCATCTTGCCACCTGGAAAGAGCATCGTAAAGTGCGCAGATGCCGATCCAAGCATACACACTCCTCCCAAAACGAGAACAGTCAGTAGTGTAACAACCATCTTAATGTTTATATCTACTTTCATACAAAACCACTCCTTAGTTACCTTTTAGCAAAGTATTTGCAGATGTATGACTATTTTTTACTACTTATAAACTTTTTGATATTACTAAATCCGAGATCTACCCACAACCATCAGATGATCTCTGTGCCCGGGTGAGAGATCAAAGGTTGCATCGATCTCAAAAACCTCAGAGAGCTTCTCAAGTTCAGTAGAAAATATCTCAGAAGATGATCTGGATATGTCAATGCTTCTTGCCTTTATAGCAAGAATAACCCACCCTCTCATCTTTAAAAAATAATCTGCGTTCTTGATCAGTATCTCTGCCTGATTACGCTGTGCAATATCCTGGTAGATCATATCGACCTCATCCACGATCCCGGTATATCGCTCAGGGTGATTTGCATCCTCAAAGATGGGTATCATGTTATATCTTGCCTCACAGATCTTGATAAGCTCCCGCATAGGTTTTTTTGCAAATTCAACAACATACAGAATGCCCTCTGTGAGAATATCAGAGAGATGACCTGCAGTTGTGCCTGTTGATGCACCGAGATAAAGCACGCTTGAAGTTCTATCTATCGGAAGTTTCAGTCCTTTGAGTATCGCAGATGCGAGTTTGCTCCGCTTTGGACTCCATACACGGTAATTTTGAGTGATCAGATCGCGGGTTGTGAGTCGCTTACTTCGCACAGGTAGCCCTCCCCAGAAAGTAAAGGCTTCCGATTATCGAGATCACAGCAGATAGCGTAAAGATCTGACTGACACCGATCATATCCATAACAACACCAGCAACGATCGGTCCTGTTGCCATCCCAAGACTCATGGCACTGTTATATACACCAAGTATCGATCCCATGCCCTCCTCTCGTCCAATATCTGTCAGCATTGTAAGTGATGCAGGGAGCGCTATCGCACCACCTGTTCCCATGATGAAGTTCAAAATGAGGAGGCTCCTGAAACTTCCTGCATAGGGGACCAGTAACAGTGCGACTGAGAAGATGATATTCCCCCAAAATACAAGCTGCACCCTGTTTCTTCGATCTGCAAATGACCCGAAGAACGGCTGAAAAAGTCCTGCGAGCACGATATTTACTGAGAGGAGGATACCGATGCCAGCAGGTGTTATTTCAAGTCCCGCTGCATAGATCGGGATGAATGACATGATCGCACCTATCGAGAAGGCGCTTACAAATCTGAATACACAGACACCTTTTACAAGATCGTATCTGAGAATTTTTCTGAGGTTACTCCCACGACTGACGTCACTCTGTATCTCGCTGCGCTGGTTCGGGAGACGCCAGAGAACGAGTATCAGTGTGAATGTCGATAGCACACCCAGCGTATAGAACGGAACTGCCATCCCAAAGTGATCAGAGAGTAAACCTCCTATGAGGACTCCGATCCCAATACCGACAGCAAGCGCCATTCCCATCTCGCCGAAGACCCGTCCTTCTCCGTCCATGGGTGCAACCTCTGCGGCGTATGCAAAGGCGATCGGTG
Source organism: Candidatus Syntrophoarchaeum caldarius (assembly GCA_001766815.1). Classification (NCBI taxonomy): domain Archaea; kingdom Methanobacteriati; phylum Halobacteriota; class Candidatus Syntropharchaeia; order Candidatus Syntropharchaeales; genus Candidatus Syntropharchaeum; species Candidatus Syntropharchaeum caldarium. The sequence goes on along the minus strand of LYOS01000001.1, from coordinate 346,732 downwards.
TCACCATCGCGGATCCAAACCCACTTATAAGCCGCACGCCCGCGAGTTCATAGACGTTTCGTGAGTAGACATAGCCGAGTGATATGAAACCGTATAGCAGAAGCCCGAGCGTTATGAATAACTTTCGCCCCCTCTGATCCGATAACCTCCCGATTATGGGCATGAAGATTGTGCGAGAGATGGCAAAGCCCGCATATATAAAACCGATCCAGAACCCTGTTGCACCAAGGCTATCTGCATAGAGCGGAAGTATCGGTGCAATGATCCCCACCCCAACCATCACGATGAATATGGTCAGAGCAAGAAGGTGTATCCTCCCGTCTCCTGACCTCACCTTAGAACGTCCTTGCGAGATAAGAGACCCTGGCATCACTTTTTGAACAGATTATACAGGGTCCACGATCCTCCTTCTCCTCCTCGCTCAGCCCAAGAATGCTCAGGTCAAGCTGATCTTCAATTTCATGCCCGCATTCAGGGTTCCCACACCAGTAGATCCTTGCAACACCTCGCTTGAGTGCAGTCTCAACCTCCTCAAGTGTGGAACAGCCCGTGATCCGTGATCGAAATGACTTCTCGGCGGCTTGCTGGATTGATTCTGTAATCTCTTCAAAAGCCTCTTTTATGCCATCAAGGATCTTATCACTTTCGATCTTTGATTTTGGTCTGCCGTCCCTCCTTGCAAGTGTGTATACGCCTTCATCGAGGTCTTTTGGACCAATCTCAACCCTGAGTGGGACTCCCCTGTGTTCCCAGTGATAATACTTTGCGCCCGGGCGCTCATCACGATCATCAAGTACGACCCGAATCCCCTCATCCTCAAGGAGCCTGCGCAGGGTACATGCAGCATCAAGAACCTCCTCCTTGCGTTTATCCGAGAAGACGATCGGCACAATAACAACCTGGTGGGGCGCAACCGCTGGTGGTAGTACAAGTCCTTTATCATCGCCATGCACCGAGATGAGGGCTGCTATGCACCTTTCAGAGATACCATAGCAGGTCTGGTTGATGAACTGCTGTTTTCCCTCCGGATCTTCATAACGGATATCAAATGTATGGGCAAAGTTCTCGCCAAGGTTATGGATCGTCCCTATCTGGAGCGTTCGACCATCAGGCATCAGTGTATCAAATGCGATCGTGTACTCCGCGCCCGGGAATTTATCCCAGTCGGGTCGTCTTGTTATTAAAAAAGGGATAGCAAGCATCGTAAAAAATTCCTTATAAAGTGAGACAGCATCTTTTACCTGTTTTTCTGCATCTTCCCATGTTGCATGGGCTGTGTGTGCCTCTTTGAATGATGTGATCTCTCGCAGACGAATCAGGGGGCGGGTGTGCTTTGTCTCATGACGGAAGGTGTTTACGATCTGATAAATCCTGATCGGCAGGTCGGCATGTGAACGAATCCAGAGCTTGAAGATTGGGTAGATCGCAGTCTCAGAGGTTGGTCTCAGGACAAGCGGAACATCAAGTTCGTTCATACCACCCTTCGTGACCCAGTAAACTTCATTCTCGAAGCCTTTTATGTGTTCTGCCTCTTTCATAAACTCCTGTTCAGGCACAAGCATCGGGAAGAGTGTTTCCTTGTGATCGCGATCAAGCAGCGACCTTAAAAAATCATATACCTGCCTTCTCAGTGAAAAACCGAATGGATACCAGACATAAAGTCCTTTTACAGGGTATCTGACATCCATGATCTCTGCGCTCTGCAGTATCTCGTTGTACCATTCACTGAAGTTCTCTTCCTTCCCTGACATAATTATTCATAGGTCACAAATGATTTAAAGGGTTTTGATTGAAGTAGTTGTGATGGATGGGGTTTGATGATGACTGCAGATGTCAAAGAGGGAACAGATGACGAAGATGCGTTCACATTTGAGGATGCCATGAAACGACTTGAGGAGATCGCAAAGCTACTTGAAGAAGGAGATCTACCACTTGAGGAATCCCTTGAGATCTTTGAAGAAGGCGTCAGATTATCCAGGATCTGCAACAACAAACTCGATTCGATCGAGAAGCGACTCGAAGTATTGATACGGGGGAAGAATGGTGAGCTTGAGCGGAGAGCGATGGAGCTTGATTGAGGTCACATTACTTAATCGAGTCAAAATCCCACTTGTAGTCTCGATCGTGCTTGCTCTCCTCATGGTAACAATCGCGTTTGGAATCAGAGCAATAGCAATGGGCAGAATGCCAATTCCAACCCACTACCTTCTCCTGACTCTTGCGATCACTTTTGTCATCGGTACGGCAATCCTGAATCAGGAGGAAGATCTCAATACGATAGTTGGAGGGGGGATCTTTGCTGTAATCGTTTCGTTTATCGTTTTAAGCCTGATTGGTGGGGTCATAAGCATTTTTGAAGATCCACCTTCATTCAATCTGCTTCTATCTGCTGTTTCGGTCTGTATAATTGTGTCAGCAATAATGCTGCGAGTATTCACAGGCTTCACTTCCGCTTAACATTCACAACATCACCAAGTGTAAGCGTACTTCTGCCTTTTTTCCCACTCACATTCGCCTCCGTTATCCCCTCCGTCAACTCAATCGAGAGCACAGATTCAAGCTTCTTTATCAGCGCATCTTCAGGTGTAATATCCTCTCGTTCGACCTTCTTCAGGAGCGATTCTTTCTCGTTGATTTTCTTCGCCAGTTCTTCAGATGACCACCCTCGTTGCTGTCGAGCTATTCTGATCTTTGCACCATAATCAGAGACAAGTTCGTCACTTATACTATCAAAAATACTTCTTTTTGCTTTTGTTACCCTTTTAAAACCACTAAAAAAGTTTTTAGTTTCGCTACTTTTAACCTCCTTACCATATCGTGCACAGCCACCACAGACTGCAAGCTCAGTTCCCTCCACTATAATTCGGTTGGGCTTTCCAATAATTTCAGAACCACACATCTCACACTGCATAGTATCAACCTTTTGTATCCTACTCTATTTCTAATCAATGCTGAAAAGCTATTTATAGTTTTGAGTTGCGGATTATATATAATGGATGTAAAGGGGGGCAAAAATAGGTACTTTGAGCGTCTGAAAGATAAAATCAGTAATGACATTGGATTTGACTGTCATCAATATAAAGATTCGTACCTCCAACGGCGGATTGCGATACGAATGCGGTCGAATGCTGTAACGACGTACAGTGATTACATAAAGATCCTCGAGTCCAGAGAGCAAGAGTATGATGCATTGATCGATACGCTCACGGTTAATGTCACCGAATTTATGCGCGATCCACAGGTTTATACCACGTTTTTTACTTTTCTCAGAGAACTGGTCGCTGCAAAAGTGAGCAGGGGAGATAAAACGCTGAATATCTGGAGTGCAGGATGTTCAAGCGGTGAAGAGCCATACTCAATTGCCATCCTTCTCAGAAAGATACCCGCCATCATGAACGGTGATATCATCGTTAAGTTCGTGGCGACAGATATCGATGAGGGTTCACTGGCGAAAGCAAGAACAGGGCTGTACAAAAGAGATGCACTCAAGAACCTGAGTACCTATGAGATCCGAACCAATTTCACAATGGACGGCCAATTATATCGAATAAACAGCGATTTGAAGCGGATGATTCAATTCCGCAAGCATGATATGATCCGTGAAAGTGCGATCAGATTCTGTGATGTGATCTTCTGTCGAAATGTTATCATCTACTTCTCAAGGGATCAGCAGAAGCAGCTCTACATGAAGTTCTACAACGCCCTCAGAAATGGCGGCTATCTTGTCACCGGAAAGAGTGAAACGCTTATCGGTGAAGCGACTAATCTTTTTGTGCCTGTTCGCCGGAAAGAGAGGATCTACCAGAAGATGCCAAAAACGACCTGATCCATCTGATGAGTTCTGTAAAGTTACCCTCATACCTGAATTCTGCATCCGCCTCTATATCGCCTATTGCAATCTTTGGAATCTGTTTTTCATCCTTTTTTCCTTCAACAATGATCAGATCTGGCTTTGCAATCTCATTCAGGATCTCAACGATTTTTTTAAGTTCCATCTGTTCTTTGAGTATGATGGCGGTCTCGTTAGCTGAGGATGCAACAACCGCTACAGCACCGGCATCTGCATGTCGTGACGTATCCTTGCCTTCCGTATCGATTGAGAACGTTCGTGGAATATTCTTGACGGTCACAACTGTGTAACCCTCTTTTTTCATCTCTTTGATGATCTCGACGATGAGAGTCGTTTTGCCGCTGTTATGATGACCACAGACACCGATCACATTACGCATATTATCAGTCATATTCACAGGGATAGTGATGCTCCTCTACCATAAAGCTATATCGACTCAATAATATAATTGCAAAACAAGCGAAATAAATATTAGATAGCACAGTCGAAGAACTTCAGAGAGGGATTCCCTGTGATAAGTTACAAAAGAACCACACTTCCAGAACCATTGATAACAGAGGATGAAATCCAGAAGAAAGTGAACGAGCTTGCTTTACAGATATCCTCGGACTATGCAACGCGCGAACTTGTTGTAGTTTGCGTACTCAAAGGCGCATGGGTCTTCATGGCAGATCTTGTGAGAAGGCTCTCTCTGCCTGTGAGGTGTGATTTTGTGAGGCTCAGGAGTTACCAGGGCACAGAAACAACTGGAAAAGTTGAGATGTTACTCGATACAACCAGTGACCTTGAGGGCAAAGATCTTCTCATCGTTGAAGATATTGTTGATACAGGGATCACAATGGATTATCTACTGTCTCATATGCAGAAGCGAGGTGTGCGATCTGTTGAGGTCTGTGCGCTTCTTGATAAGCCCTCAAGGCGGGTTGTTGATCTTGAGATCAGGTATGTAGGATTTACCATTCCTGATAAGTTCATCGTGGGGTATGGGCTTGATTTCGATGAAAAATTCAGAAACCTGCCCTATATAGGAGTGGTCTGAATTGCAAAAAAAGTTAAATACCTGAATCCACCGAAACCTTTAATACCATATTTGAAGCGAAATTTACCAAAGCTTAGATAGGTGCAGAGATGGCAAGAAGTGTAAAGATGGTAGAACGGGTTAAAAACCTGATGGATAAACCTGAAAATATCAGAAACATCGGTATTGTAGCTCATATTGATCATGGCAAGACGACACTGAGTGATAACCTCCTCGCAGGAGCTGGTATGATCTCGATGGAGCTTGCAGGTACACAGTTGTTTATGGACTATGACGATCTGGAGCAGGAGCGAGGGATCACGATCAACTCGGCCAACGTCTCGATGGTGCACGAGGTTGAGGATGAGGAGTTTTTGATCAACCTGATCGATACACCCGGGCATGTTGACTTTGGAGGGGATGTTACAAGGGCGCTTAGGGCGGTGGATGGTGCAGTTGTTGTTGTCGATGCTGTTGAAGGTACGATGCCCCAGACAGAGACTGTTTTGAGGCAGGCATTGAAAGAGAATGTGCGCCCGGTTCTCTTTGTCAACAAGGTGGACCGGCTGATCAATGAACTCAAGGTTGATAAGCAGGAGATGCAGATCAGGCTTGGAAAGGTCATTGATAATGTAAACAAGCTGATTAAAGGCATGAATGAAGAGAAGTACAAGGCCGGCTGGCGTGTTGACGCGGCTGATGGGACTGTGGCGTTTGGCTCAGCCCTCTACAACTGGGCAGTAAGCGTACCAACCATGCAAAAGACAGGAATCGGTTTTCCCGAGGTTTATGAGTACTGCAAAAATGATAAAATGAAGGAGCTTGCTGAGAAGTCACCACTTTATATAGCTGTACTTGATATGGTGGTAAAACACCTTCCAAATCCGCTTGAAGCGCAGAAGGATCGTATTAAAGTTATCTGGCATGGAAATATAGAAGATGAGGTTGGGAAAGCGATGGTAAATGTCGACAGAAACGGTCCTGTCGCTTTCATGGTAACAGATATCTCGATCGATCCACATGCAGGCGAGGTTGCAACAGGCAGGCTCTTCTCAGGCACACTTGAGCGTGGAATGGAGCTAAAAGTTTCGGGAATGCCCAGACCAAACAGAGTACAGCAGGTTGGAATCTTCATGGGTGCTGAGCGTGTAGAGGTTGAGAAAATCCCTGCTGGGAATATCGTTGCAGTCACAGGCATCAAGGACGCGATCGTTGGATCTACGGTCTCCTCGGTTGATATGGTGCCCTTTGAAAGTATCAAGCATGCAAGCGAGCCTGTTATGACCGTGGCGGTTGAGGCGAAGCAGATGAAGGATCTACCAAAGCTCATCGAGGTTTTACGCCAGATCTCAAAGGAAGATCCCACCGTGAAAGTTGAGATCAATGAGGAGACAGGTGAGCACCTGATCTCTGGCATGGGAGAGCTTCATCTTGAGATTCTGACCTATCGTATTAATCACGACAAGAATATACCGATTGTAACCTCACCTCCGATCGTGGTCTACAGAGAGAGCATAACAACCAGTGCCGGTCCTGTTGAGGGTAAATCTCCAAACAGACACAACAGGTTCTATATCACGGTTGAGCCGCTCAATCAGGCAACTATAGATCTACTCAAATCTGGTGAGGTCTCGATGCGGATGCCTGAGCTTGAACGGCGTGAGAAACTGATGGCAACTGGCATGGATAAGGAGGAGGCAAGACGTGTTGCAGGTATCTCTGGAGCGAACATATTCACCGATATGACAAAAGGCGTCCAGTACCTCCATGAGACGATGGAACTGATACTCGAGGGTTTTGATGAGGCAATGAAACGTGGACCACTCGCAGAGGAGCGATGCGAGGGCATACATGCAAAGCTTGTTGATGTGAAACTCCATGAGGACTCGGTTCACAGGGGACCTGCTCAGGTGATTCCTGCTGTGAGACAGGCGATGTATGCGGCGATTCTCTCTGCAAAACCAACACTGATCGAGCCGATACAGGAGGTTTATATCAGTACGCCACAGCAGATGATGGGTTCTGCGACCCGTGTGATCCAGGGGCGGCGTGGACAGATCCTTGATATGTCGAGCGAGGGTGATCTAACGATCATAAAATCGAAGGCGCCTGTTGCAGAGCTCTTTGGTTTCTCTGGTGACATTCGAAGTGCCACCGAGGGGAGGGCACTCTGGAGCACGGAGTTTGCAGGTTTTGAACGTGTACCACAGAACCTCGTTCCCGACCTAATAAAAGAAATCCGTAAACGAAAAGGCTTGAAGGCTGAGATCCCAAAAGCAAGCGATTACCTGCCCAAGTGAGTGATGTTATGCCCGATAGAGGTAAGATAATCGCAGTAACCGGCAAGGGTGGGACTGGAAAGACCGTAATCTCCACGCTCTTTGTCAGGTTTTTATCAGAAGTGGATGTGCCGCTTGCGATTGATGCAGATCCAGCTTCAAGTTTGCCCGCGGCCCTCGGGATAGAGGTTAAGCGCACGATAGGAGATCTGAGAGAAGAGATTGCTCGTCCCAGTGCTATACCTTTTGATGAGTCGATGCCAACCGATATGATGCTTGAAAAAAAGATCGGGGAGCTTCTGATAAACACACCAGACTTCTCACTGCTTACGATGGGGAGATCAGAGGGTCCGGGGTGTTACTGTTTGATCAATGATATACTCCGCCATGCCATTGATCGATTCTCAAAGCGCTTTGAGACTGTGGTAATTGACTGTGAGGCAGGGCTTGAGCACTTAAGTCGCAGGACGATGCGAGACGTTGATACGCTCGTTGTTGTCTCTGATCCAACGATGCGTGGGGTGAAGACCGCGGGTGTGATAAAGGAGATCTCGGATCAGCTCGAAATCTCTTTTGACCAGATCTACCTCATATTGAACAAAGCAACTGATGAGGACCGGGCGTTTTTTGAGGACAAGATAAAGGAGATCGGGATTGAACTTGCAGGGGTTGTACCACAGGATGAAAACGTCAAAGCATTTGATAGGGTGGGAAAACCTCTTATTGACCTCCCAGCTGATTCTCCAGCGGTTCTTGCGGTGCGAGAGATTATGGAAAAGATGAAACTTATAGGGGGATAAAGATGGAATTCTGCCCAGAATGCAGGAGTATGATGATTCCCACACCTACAGGGATGAGGTGCAGGAAGTGTGGGTTCACGAAAGAGCGAAATGAGTGTACAGATTTATTTGTCTCAAAAGAGGAGCGCAGAGAAGATGATATCGTAGTTCTTGAGGGATCAGAGTCTGCAGGGCTTCCGACAACCACCATCAAATGTCCAGAATGTGGAAACAAAACAGCTTACTGGTGGTTGAGGCAGTTGAGGGCTGCTGATGAGAGTGAGGTCAGGTTCTTCAGATGCACCAGGTGCAGTAAGACATGGCGGGAATATGATTGAGTAAATAAAGGGGAGGGTGCAATGAAACTTACAATGGTGATCCCATCTTACTGGGGGAGAAAAGAAGCAGATGGTTGGAGAGAGGGGGATGCGATTTATGATCACCCAGTTCCTCTTGATCAGGAGGGGACACTCGGAAGAGCGATAGCAAGTACAGCGATACTCAACGATAAAGATTTCAGGCTTGTGATAATCGCTGTTGCAACATCACCCGAGATTGAGGCAGAGGTCGAGAAGAAAGTTAAAGGGATCGTCATCGAAGCATCAGCGAAGACCGATCTCGATGTTCTCGTTTTTGGGCCGTCGCACCTCAAACAAATACACGAGCTACTGAGAGCAAACGGAAAGAAAGAGTACACCGAGCTTCTCAAATTAAGGGGATATTCCAATATCAGAAATCTCTGTATATTCATCCCGCACATACTCGGCTCAGAGCTTGCACTCCTGATCGATGATGATGAGGTTTTCGAGGATCCTGACTTTATCGGGAAGGCACAGGAGTTCATCGGTAGTGAGTTTGAGGGTGAGCCTGTCAATGCGGTGGCAGGTTATTATCTACAGGAGGATGGGGATTATCATGTCAGGAGAGAGCATCGTCCATGGATGGATTACTGGGATAAGCATGCGCGGATGAATGAAGCTTTTGATTTGTTTATCGGAACTGGACCAAGATTGAAGGTGACACCATTTGTATTTGGTGGAAATATGATCATTCATCGGGATCTTTTCACGGTTGTACCATTTGATCCAGGGGTTACACGGGGAGAGGATATTGACTATTTGATGAACGCAAAGATCTTTGGATTTGATTTTTTCCTGGATAATGAGCTTTCAATCAAGCACCTACCGCCACCAAAGCCACATCCAACCTGGAAACAGTTAAGAGAAGACATATACCGATTCGTCTATGAAAAAGCGAAGATTGATGGTCAGAAAGATATTGAGGGATTGACCCGAATTACCCCGGAGCAATTTGACCCATATCCAGGCTGTTTCCTGAAAGAGGATCTCTTTGAGAAGATCGAGAAGGCATGCAAACTTTTATCCGAAGAATACCTATCATCTGGGTCCAGAAAAGATAGTGAAGAAGCGCTAAAAAATATTGAACTTGCAAGAACCGATGCCATACCTGCTTATAATCCATTCGATCACCTCTGCGAGATACAGCGCTTATGGCAGGATATGATGGAATACACAGGAAATACAGAGGTCAGATCAGAGATGCAGGCAATTATAGAGGGGAAAGGATGTGAGAAAAAGTGAATCTTCTGTTTCTACCAAAACTTCTTCCAAGAGCAGATATTATAGGTGGACCGATCCTGATCTACCACAGGATCAAGAATCTCTCTGCAATGGGACACAGGATATCCATCATAGCCCCTTCTTACAGTGATGCGGATCGTAACGATCGTAGCCTCGAACCGTTCACTGATAGAATCATCCTTGTTGAATCAAATAAGAATAGAACCCCTGAGGAGGTAGAAGAACTTTACAGAAGGCTCAATCGCCCGAAATTCTTCTTAACTGGTGATGGTGGGTTCCTGCAGGGTATCGAGGATGCGTTCATAAACCTTCTTCAAGAAGATCATTTTGATGCTGTAATCGCAGAATATTCGATGATGGGACAGTATATCGAAGCAAACCAGGAGATCATCCCGCCTGATACACTGAAAGTGATCTCGGTGCATGAGTGTTATACAAAGGCATTTGAACTGCGGCGTGAGCGAGGTGAGAAGATAGAATTGGAAGTGATAAAAGAGCTATGCGAGTATGAACTCTTACGGATGTACGCCGCTGCTGACAGAGTCCTGTGCCTGACAAGAGAGGACGGAGAATATCTCGCTGATCGTGCGCCTGTATTGAAAGATAAGATCAGGATCGTACCGCATGGAGTTGATACCAGCTTCTACCATCCACCTGATTATAACAGGATTGAACGGGGCACCAACAACATCCTGTATCTTGGGAACTTTGAGCATTACCCGAATGTTGATGCTGTCCTGAACTTCATGAACTACTGCTGGGATCGAGTGATTGCAGCGGTGCCTGATGCGAAATTCTATGCCGTCGGCCTAAACCCACCGCAGGAGCTTCTTGATTTCAGCAGTGAAAATGTGATCGTGAAGCAGGGTGGAGACAACGAGAATGTACGCCAGATTTACTGGGATTGTGACATCCTTGTTGCTCCGATCACACTTGGAACTGGTTTCAGAGGAAAAATACTTGAGGCAATGGCGTGCGGGCTTCCCGTTGTTGCAACCTCGCTTGCAGCGTTTGGCATTGATCCCGTGGAGGGTAAAGAGATGCTGATAGCAGATGACTGGGATAAATTTACAGATTATGTTATTATGCTCCTTAAAGATCGGAAGAAACGGGAGCAGATTGCAAAAAATGCCATCGCACTTGCGGCCAGGTTTGACCATCGATATGCAGCAGAAAAGCTGGAGAAGGTTCTTAAAGGAGATATATAGATAGATATTGGATGCACCTGAGATCACTTAAACTCTGGAACTTTCGGAGATTCAGAGAGGTTGCAGTTGAGTTCCCGGATGGTGTCATTGGTATTATAGGGCAAAATGGGGTAGGGAAGTCAACACTTATCGAGGCAATCGCATGGGCAATTTACGGACATCCTGCATCAAGAACAAAAAAAGAACAGATTAAACGAATAGGTGCAGCACCTTCCGACCCATGTGGCGTTCTTCTTGAGTTTTATCTTGGAAGAGATGAGTACAGGATTAAAAGAGAGATGCTCGGGCAGAACCTGGTACCAAAGGCAGAACTCATGGTAAACGGCGAGGTCATTGCAGAAGGAGAGCGGCAGGTTACAGCCCATCTTGAGAGTATAATTGGCCTGGATCACCAGTCGTTTATCACATCGGTCTTTGCAAGACAGCGTGAACTAAACGCACTATCACTTATGGGCCCCGAGGAACGAAAACGGTTGATTCTGAAGATGCTGAATATTGACGTCATCAAAAGAGCACTTGAGGAGCTGAGATCTGATAAGAATGCAAACAGGAAACGTATGGAAGGCATTAAAGAGGCGATAATCGATGAAAATGGTATTTACAGACTTGATAATCTAAAAAAAGAGCGTAAAAGCTGCATTGAGCGAAAAAAAGAAATTATAGAGCGACAAAAAAGAGAAAAGAACCTTTTGTATAACTGCAAGATTCGCCTTGAGAACCTGAAGGCAGAAGTCAGGGAGATGGAAGGAAAGCTTGAAGCGCACAACAATCTGAAACAGGAGCTGGTCGCTGCCAGAGAAAGGCTTGAGAACAGGCGGAGATACCTCCAGGAACTTGAAAGATCGATCAACACGCTACTGGAAAAGAAGAAACGGCTTGATTCAATTGCTGATGATGAAAAGCGATATCATGAGTTTGGCGAGAAGAAAGAGAGGCTTGAGAATGAGCTCAGGATGGCACAGGAAAGCTATGATAAGATCAAACGAGCGGAATTTGAACGTTTAAAAGAGGTCGAACACCTCCAGAAGAGGCTTAAGGAGATGAGCCTCCAGAAAGAAGAGATCTATCTCGAACTCAAGGCGTTGAAAGAAGCGGATTCAAAACTTCTGAGGCTTCAACCGATTGTCGATGTTATTCAGGAACTTGAGGAGCTTATGAAGCTGAGGGAAGAACGGGATAAACTCAAAGAAAAAATTGATGCACTCGATCTTACGATCAGCGAGAAAGAGCTTGAAGAATTTGAAAACGAGCTTAAAACCCTGCAAAAGAAAGAAATTATCCTCTCAACAAGGTTGAAAGATCTAACAGGAAGGATCAGACGAGTTGAAACGATCACAGGTGTGTGTCCAACATGCAGCAGAGCACTCGATGATCGCGAGAAGCAGCGAATAATTGATCGTATGCTGGATGAACAAGAGCGTATCAACGATGAGCTTGGAGACGTGCGGGAACGCATAGCCAGACTCAGCTCACTCGATCTTCACACGATAAGATTAAATCTTGACCTCTTTAAAACCACCAGCCGCAGGCTTACAGCAATCGCGGATGAGGAGTCTGCTATCATGGCATCAATTGGTGGAGATCACGGGATCGAAGGAAAGGCTGAGATTCAAGAGATAAGGGATGAATATCAACGGCTCAAAGGCAGAGTTGATGCGAGATCAAACCTCAATGAGACGTTCGATATTCTGAACAGTGAGATAGTACGCGTAAAACAGAGAATAGGTGAATTGAACGACGAGATTGAGGATATAGCTGTTAAAAAGCGTGAATACAGACGTGGTGTAGAATCCCTGGAAGATTCGCTTTCAGCGGTTGTTCTGAGATTCAAAGAACTTGAAAAGAGTTTCAATGAAATTATTGGACTCAAAGCAGAAGTTAAGCGACTTGATGAGCTTAAAAACACATTCAAAGATCTTAAAGTCGAGATAAGTGAGATTGAAGCGCATATATTATCTATCAAAAAAGAGATCGATGCAATCGGATTTGATAAAGAGAAATACGAGAGACTGAGAAAGAATGAAGAGGAAGTGGAGCGTGAATGCCACAAACTTGAGCAAAATATGGCATTGATCAATAATGAGCTTTCACTCGTTGAATACGAGCTTAAATCGATAGAAGAAGGGATTAAAGAGCAGAATCGCCTGATCAATCTGATGGATGAGCTTAAAGCAGAGGTTGCATCGATGGTACGGCTCGAGGAGATATTCAAGCATTTTGAGGCGCATATGATCTCCTCGATCAGACCGTTTCTCTCTGATTATGCCTCAACGCTCTTTTCAGACCTTACAGAGGGGCGATATAACGGTATAGAGATCGGTGAAGCCTATGATATTATGATACAGGATTCAGGACGTTATTACGATCTCAAACGATTCTCTGGTGGTGAGACCGACCTTGCAAACCTGTGTTTGAGGCTTGCGATCTCAAATATCGTATCTGGTGGGGATGAAGGAGCGGGATTTGAGTTCCTTGTGCTCGATGAGATCTTTGGAAGCCAGGATTCAGAGCGCAAGAGGAGTATAATGCGTGTACTTGAGAAACTTTCCAGACGCTTCAGGCAGATATTTCTGATCACACATGTCGAGGAGGTGAAAGATTTTCTTGGGTCTTTCATAAAGGTGATCGAGATTGAGGAAAGGATCAGCGGGGTGGAGGTTGGGTAGAAATACCTTTATCCATGCCCGGTCATGCTATCATCAGACCAACTGAAGGATGTGAAGCCATGAAATTTCTTGTAATGGGCGCAGGTGCACTTGGATCCGCGTTTGGCGGTATGCTGGCAGATGCAGGACACGAGGTCATACTCATCGGGAGAGAGCGATACATGAGACCGATAAATGAGCGCGGGCTTAAAATCACCGGTATATGGGGCACGCACTTCATCAAGGATATTACCGCCCAGACCGAACCCCCCGCTGACTGCGTGCCCGATGTCGTCCTGCTTGCCACAAAGTCTTTCGATACAGAAGCCGCGATCAGCGCGATTGAACCATTCATAAATGAGGATACAGTTGTCATCAGTCTGCAAAATGGTATAGGTAATGAAGAGATTATAGCAGAGCATATTGGCAGTGAGCGTACGATGGGTGGTATGGTGATCACAGGATTTGAGACTGTGCGTCCAGGAGAGGTGAAGGTTACGGTTGCTGCTGACACCACAAAGATCGGTGAGCTTAACAATACAGATAGTGAAAGGTTGAAAGCCATTGTTTCAGCATTCAACGAGGCAGGAATCCCATCAGAAGCGGTAGATAATATAAAGATGTATATCTGGGCAAAAGCGCTATACAACGCCGCATTAAACCCACTTAGCGCGATCTTCAGGGTGAATTACGGAAAATTGCTTGATCCAAACGCTTTCTCGATCATTGAAGATCTGATTACAGAGGCTTTCAGCGTTGCAGCAGCAGCGAAGGTTGAACTATTCTGGGAAGAACCAGAGGATTATCTCGAATACCTCAGATCTGCGCAGATACCACCAACCGAGAAACACAGGTCATCGATGCTGAATGATATAGAGCAGGGTAAGAAGACAGAGATCGATTTTTTGAATGGTGTCTTTGTCAGGCTGGGTAAAGAGCATGGAATACCCACGCCTGTGAATGAGACGATCACCAGATCCATCAAATTTCTGGAGAATTTATCTCATATCATCACCTGATTACATACCACTTCAATGATAACGCCTTGGCTCTGACTTCCTCAATGCTCTCCCTATCCCGCCCAATCCTTGCATCTATTCCCCGTACAAGCATCGGTATCTCGCTGTAATCTGCAAGAACCTCTTTTACCAGATTGTACTCACCCCCAACGATGATAAACTCGATTGTATCGCCCCACTGCTTCATCATCTCTCCAAGTGTGTCAGCCACTTTTTTTATGTGCTTTTTTACATCCTCCTCTCTCAGACGGGAAAAACGCTTCTGGCTCCATCCGCCTTTTGAATGCTTCTCCTTCACACTGCTTGTTACAATCCTCTCCTCGATTAGATCATCCTGGTTGAATATTCCTATGAAAGTCTCCCCAGCATGTGGTAGCAGAACACAAAAGAACCGTTCTTTCTGGATCAATTCATCAAGCGGCCTGGTATCGAACGCATCAGAAATAATCCAGCTTGATGCTTCAAACGGGAACGCGGGTATAGCGATGAACGTATTCAGAGAGATCCTGCCGGTGTCCCGAAATATGGCAATCCCTGTATCTGACTCAGGCTTATTTACGAGATGCTCAAGTTCATCTCCCAGAGGCGGTATCCTTTCTGCATGCTCAAGATCGGTTATCGTCTCCTGTGGTTTGAGGTAAATCGTCAGAAGATCCTCTTTCCGAGACTTAATCGACCCGATTTTGTAGAGAAGGTCGAGCGATGCCTGCTCTGTCAGCGTGAATGTCTCTCTGTAGGCTTTATCGTTTTTGCTTGCCCCTTCAAGTCGCTCAAGTTCACCTTCAAGATATGTAATTTTCTCTCTTGCTTTTTTTAACAGTGTTTCGCATTCTTTAAGATCAGATCCTGCCATCCTTGCCCGTTTCTCTTCTTTCTCAAGCCGTCTGCTCAACGAGTCTCGTTCAGATTCAAGGGATTTGATCCGATCATTCAAATTCTGAATGGTTGCTTCAAGTTCACTCTTTCTGGAGGGTCTGCCAAACATTTTACCCGGATATTACATCCACCACCATCTGAAGTTGATACCACACATATATAAGCATTTCAATTTAATTTTGCTCATGGAGCCGATTAATATACGACTTCCTGAAAAGAAGCTTGAGAAGATCGATGAGATCGCCCTGAAGAACGGAATAACCAGATCCGAGGTTGTGCGCCAGGCGTTAACGATCTACCTCACACTCCTTGAGAATGTAGGTAATTTCTCAGGGATAAGGGGACTCAGGATCAAACCGAGCGAGATCACCGCAACAAGAAGGAGGGACCTCTTACTCTTACGACTCAGAAACCGGCAGGTGATCACACTGGGAAACACATCCTCTGGAGGTGTAGGTAATAAACCTGGTGATAAACTCCAGATCGACGGGAGAGTTCTTGGACGAATCATGGCACGAACCGCGCTGATAAAGGTGGTTGCTGTGGGTGCAACGCCAATCGCCCTTGTCTGTAACCTTACTGTTGAGCTTGCCCCCAGTGGTCTTTCGATATTCAGCGGAATCAGAGAAGAATCACGCAAGATCAGGACAGTTGAGATCCTTGAAGGGCATACCGAGGAGAACTTTGAGACGAATGAAACGGGACTTGGAATCACGGTGGTTGGGATCGCTGATGAAGAAGAGCTGAAGATCGGGAAGATCACGCCAGGCGATCTCGTTATTGCAGTCGGTAGGCCAGTGGTTGGTCGCGATATCCTTGAGAAAGATCCCATAGCGCTTGAAACCGTGATGAAACTTGCAGGATCAGATTATGTCCATGAGATCCTGCCTGTTGGTAGCAGAGGGATCAAGCGAGAGATCGAGGATCTTGAGCAGTTATATGGTATCAGAATTGAGATTAAGGAGAATATCAGGGTTAAACTGGATACATCGTCTGGATCAACAAGCGCTATCCTTCTGATGGTGCAAAAAGAGCGTCTTAACAGTCTAATAGCAAATATAGGTGAGGAGTTTGAGGTGATAGGTGAGGTGATGTAGTCTTTTAGATCTCGATCACGGACCCTGCATTGTTCATGAAGAATCGATCTCCAAAGGCCTCTTTGAGCCGATTCGATGCCTCATGACCCGTGCAGTGCGAAACACCTATCTTTCCAACCTCTATACTTTTAAGATACTTTATACTCGCTTCAATCTGCCTTTTTTCTGCAAACATGAGATGGGTGCCGCCGATGATGGTGTGGATGCGATCTTCGCGGGTGAGTTCGATCAACTGTGCTATTGTGTTGACCATCCCGCTGTGTGCACATCCAAGAATTATAATAAGCCCGTCACTGGTCTTTATTGCAATCGCCTGGTCATCAGCAAACGGATCAGGTTTCAGGGTGCCCTGATCTTCGATGAAAAGTGCAGGATCGGGTAACTCAAATGCGGTCTGGCGTTTGATCTCACCTGATATTATAATATCGTTTAAATGCACCGGATCGCGGCTAAGAATAAAACGTGCTCCAAGTGCTTCGAGTTCAGATCTCTCAAATGGTATTCCAATGGACCGCTTATGATCACCTCTGATCGCATACCTCTTACAGAAGATATCGGGATGTGCATAGACATCAACTCTTCCTGTACGATGCAGTACTGACTTCAAACCACCTGTATGGTCATAATGGCCATGACTCAGGATTATTATTCCGATATCGTCGAGTTTCACACCCATCAGATCTGCGTTTCTGACACATGCGGTACCCTGTCCAGTATCAAAGAGTATCTTCTCAGAACCCCGCTCTATAAGTACGGATAACCCATATTCTCCAATAAATCCATCCCTGGCAGGTGTATTTTCACTCAGGGTGATAATTCTTGTCTTCATAGGTCACTCCAGAACTGCATACGTTACAGGTAGTTAAAAAGGAAACTCAAAAACCATGCTCAATAACTTGAGTAAACCGTAAACCTTAATAGATTGGATTCTGAAGAGAAGTTCATGAAGTTGCTTGTAAGTCCAATGAATGTGGAGGAGGCAAAATCAGCAGTAGCAGGTGGTGCGGATATTATTGATGTTAAGAACCCGAAGGAAGGGTCGCTTGGTGCAAACTTTCCGTGGGTGATCAGGGATGTGAAGGGTGTAATCGATGGGGTGCCACTCTCTGCAACGATCGGTGATTTTGAATTTAAGCCAGGGACAGCGTCGCTTGCAGCGCTTGGGGCGGCGTATGCTGGTGCGCACTTCATCAAAGTTGGGCTTTACGGGATAAAGACTGTTGAGGAGGCCCATGAAATCCTTGAAGCAGTAAATAAATCTGTAAAGTCGTTCGATCCTGAAAAGAAAGTTGTAGCTTCGTCATATTCAGACTATAAACGGCTTGGGATTCTCTCGCCCTTTGAACTCCCATCGATTGGGGCGGATGTTGGTGTGGATGTTGTGATGCTTGATACTGGAATAAAAGATGGGAGAACCACATTCGAGTTTCTATCAGAGGATGAACTCTGCGGGTTTGTGAGTGATGCACACGATCGGGGGCTTCTTGTTGCACTTGCTGGAGCGATTCGGTTTGATGATATCGATGCAGTGCTGCGAGTCAACCCTGATATACTCGGCGTGCGTGGAATTGTCTGCGGCGGAGATCGTAAATCCGTGATCAGAAAGGAGCTTGTGCAGGATCTCAAAGATCGCCTTGAAGCCTGAACTTATGGAGCACGAAATCAAATTTGAGAATCCATACAGCAGGATACCAACAATTTTAAGCTCAGATGAGCTGGTGGATAAGGCATTTCGGAGGGCGAAACGGGCAAAACGCGGTAAGCGAAGTTCTCGTGCTGGTGAGCGCACAATGCTTCTAACAGCTTCAAACATCCTCAGTGATAATCTCAAAAACATCATACGTAATTTCCCATCACTCAATAACATACCTCCATTCTTCATCGAACTCACTGATCTACTGGTAGGCGTTGAAAGGCTTAAAATTGCGCTTGGATCGATTGACTGGGCAGCAAACAAAATAAATGAAATTTCTCGTAGATCGCTTCGTGAAATGCGACGAACTGACCCTGTAATTGTTAGAAAACGGGCTTTTGGGCGGATTGGATCGATAATGCGGGAGATTTCAGAGGATATCGACCTTTTATCTGATACAAGAGAACTTTTCAGAAAATTGCCATCCTTTCGTGATTGTCCAACTGCGGCTGTTGCAGGTTTTGCAAATGTTGGTAAATCGAGCTTTGTCAGGTTGATAAGCAGCGCAAATCCACAGATCGCAGCGTACCCCTTCACAACAAAGGAGACCTCGGTTGGAGAGATACGAAAAGGTGGTGAGATTTACCAGATAATCGATACACCAGGGCTCCTTGACCGTCCACTCGATGAGCGAAACAAGATCGAGATGCAGGCGATTCTGGCGCTCAAAAACCTCACAGATCTTATAATATTCATCATCGACCCATCAGGGACATGTGGCTATTCGATCGAGGAACAGATTCGATTACTCGAAGAAATCAGGTCCGATTTTGATCTTCCGATTGTCGTGATCTCAAATAAGGCTGATCTTGGCGTTGAGTTTGAAGGCTCTGCACTTGCAGTATCAGCAACAACCGGCGCTGGTATTAATGAAGCCAGAGATCTGATAATTGAGGAGCTTGATCGATTAAAGTCTGATCAATGACCATAAATAGCCACTCAACCCGTAAATTCGAATAGTTTAAATATTAAAAGATGTATTAATATCTATCATTAAAAGGTGCATATCTATGAGGGAGCGGTCAATTCATGTGCTGGATGACGATGACACAAAGATTGTGGATCTTTTGATCAAACTTGGGTTCAAGAAAAACGTCGCAAATGTGATCGTCTTTCTCTCAAAGGTCGATGGCGCAACCTCGAGGAGTATCGAGTATGCAGCAGACCTCAGGCAGCCTGAAGTGAGTATCACGATGAGAGAGATGCATCAGCATAACTGGGTACTGGAGCGAGAGATAAAACAGGGCGGAAAAGGTCGACCCATAAAGGAGTATCGGCTTGCGGTAGATATTGGCTCAATCGTGGATGAGATTGAGGCGCTGAAAAAGCGCGAGTTTGAAGAGGATATGGATTGCATTCGCAAATTAAAGGATTTAATCAAGTGATAGAGGGTAAATTGAGGCTCATTCTTGGAATAACAGGTGCAAGTGGCGTAATATACGGTGTAAGACTGCTTGAGGTACTTGGCAGGGAGATTGAGACGCATCTTGTAATCTCAGATATGGGGGCAAAGATCCTCGAACTTGAGCTTGGACTCACACTCGATGACCTTCTCGAACATGCCACCAGCGTTTACCCAAACAGTGATCTTACCGCACCGATTTCAAGCGGGTCTTTTCAGGTTGAAGGTATGATCATCGCTCCGTGCAGCATGAAAACTGTGGCAATGGTTGCAAACGGGATCGCTGAGAATCTGATCGTTCGTGCTGCCGACGTAACCCTCAAAGAGGAACGAAAACTGATTCTTATACCAAGAGAAACTCCGCTTGGCAGAATTCACCTCGAAAATCTCCTGAAGGTGGTAGAGGCTGGGGGCACAATCCTTCCAGCATCACCTGCATTTTATCATGCACCGAAGACAATCGATGATCTTGTGGATTTTGTCGTTGGGAAGGTGCTGGATCTCTTCGGAATCGAGCATAACCTCTACCGTCGGTGGGATCTTCCAGAGCAGGGGTGAAAATAGATGAAGAAGATAACACTTATATCTCCAGATTTTTATGCGTACGGTGCCATGGTTATAGGTGGGACCCTGCATGATGAGGGTTATAAAGTTGAGATCAGAAAAGCCTTTGACTGGTCGCTTGAGACAGATGTGCTGGGTTTAAGTCTTGGTGCAACCACGCACCTTCTGGATCTGAAAGCAGAACTCTTCAAGATAAAACATGGCATCAATCCACCGCTGATTATAGCAGGAGGTTCACTCTCACTTGTACCTGAACTGATCTTTGAGTACCTGCCTGAGATCGATTTCGTTGTAATCGGAGAAGGAGAGGAGACAACACCTGAACTCCTGGATGCAGTCAGAGCAGGAGTGAAAGATCCTGAAGGTATCGAGGGAATTGCCTTCGTTCATGATGGTGAGGTCGTTGTAACCGGATCGAGAAAGCCTTTTGAGATCGAGAAGCGCTCGATGCCGTTCATACCACCAGATCTTAAACATCATGATATGCGCGGTGTTTCAACCGCAATCGAGACGCACAGGGGATGTGGTGGGAGGTGCAGCTTCTGTCTCGCTCATCGACTCTTTGGCAGTGATATAAGATCGAGACCACTGGAAGAGATCGTGAAAGAGGTCAAACTCCTGAAAAAACACGGAATAGAGAGCATCGGGCTTGGACTTGAGACCGTGACACAATACGGCTGGGATAAGGGTCTGAACGAGATCGCCTTCACAGAACTGCTCAAAACAGTGAGTGGTATCCTTGGCCCAAAGAACGTAAAGTGTGCTGATGTCAGGGTGGATATGGTCTCAGAACATGCACTTGAGGCGATCCGTGACTATACAGCAGGCTACATCTCCTTTGGCATCGAGTCAGGCAGCAACCGCATCCTTAATGAGATGAATAAGGGGATAAACGTGGATCGTATCATCGAAGCTGTCGAAATGGCGCGTGATTGCGGCATCAGGATGGTAATCGGTGCGTTTATCACAGGCTATCCTGGCGAGACTGAGGATGACCATGAAGCCACAAAAGAGCTGATCGGTGAGCTGATGCTCGAGGAAGTATTCGTCAACATAGCATCACCCATCCCTGGCACTGCGCTTGCAGCACGGGTCATGGAACTTGATGACGATGAGAATCCGGTACTTAAGATGGATGATACCAGAATCGGGAAGCGACACAATCTCACCGTGGCAGAGCGCAGAATGCTGGAGTTATATCTCACTGCGATCGCAGCATCCCCACTACCCTCTGCGCTGACTGATAAAAAATATAAAAAGGTGCTTTCAGGATTGAAAGACCCAAGCAGGGAAGCAGTTCTTGTTACACGGATCGTGAAAGAGCATCGGGCTCAGTCATTCTTCCAGTAAACTGATCTCTTGTCTGTGCGCATTCGTGCATCCCATAGGCCCCACTGTCGCGGTGCCATATACTCTAAGCATTCCGATGGAGTATCTGGGTGTGGTTCCACGGACTGTTGATCCAGCGTCGATAGCTTGTTCTTGGCATTTATCTGGTAATCTATCCTTAGCAGGGCGCATGCAAGCTCTGTTGCCGAAGATACCACCTGCCGCTCTATCCTGAGTGGTTCAACCAGTTTCGTATCGATTTTATCGCCTGATCTGTGCTTTGAACGTAGTTCAACGATTTTATCAACCCTGTTATAGCCCATATTCTCTGCAAGTGCTGCAGGGACCATCTCAAGGGCATCTG
This sequence comes from Candidatus Syntrophoarchaeum caldarius, assembly GCA_001766815.1. Taxonomy (NCBI): domain Archaea; kingdom Methanobacteriati; phylum Halobacteriota; class Candidatus Syntropharchaeia; order Candidatus Syntropharchaeales; genus Candidatus Syntropharchaeum; species Candidatus Syntropharchaeum caldarium. Next base: position 325,008 of record LYOS01000001.1, on the reverse strand, counting down.
CGTACGATAAGACTGCAAACTGCTCCTTCCCTGAAAGTCTATTGGCGTACGTTCTGAGGCGTAACGCAAGTTCAATCTCGGTATGCCCACCCCCAGTGATCACTTTATTCTCCTCGATAGCAGCTGCAACCACCTTAAGTGTTCGCATAAATGCGCGCTGGACCTCATTTATCGAATGAAGTGTTCCACCTCGAAGCATAACCGACCTGAATCTCTCGCCAGGACAGCCTTCAACCACGATCATCGTGTTTCTGCCAAATCTTCTCACTTCAACAAGCGAGGCGGTTCCTATATCATCCTCGCAAAGATCTTTAAGCAGAATTACAGTCTTTGCACCGGTGGTCTTCTCAAGATCCCTGAGAACACTACTTTCCACCCGTTTTACCGCAAATATCCCGGCTTTTGTTAGATAGCGCTTAGCAACCTCATCGATCGTCCTGTGACAGAAGAGAACATTGACACCAAGACGCTGCAACTTATCGATATCATCCTGCATCAACCTGTCGAGATGATCCAGCATCGCCTTCACAGGGCTGACACCTGGTGGAGCATTAATTGCAATATACGGCTTATCACTACCCTGCCGCTCGCGCATGAACTTCTCTTCCACGCGTTTCATCTTTATCTCCAGCGGGAAGTCAAGCAACGCAATCCTCGCATCTTCCACACGATCTGGCATATCTTCATCAAGAAGATCTCTGTTGATAATGATGCCATCCAGGGTTTCAAGCTCAGACGTGCTTCCACCAACAGACCGCTCCACGCACACACGTTTTCGCTGTACTATTCTCTTCCCTACTTCATCCTCCTCAGTTACCGACTTTGCAACATCGACGACCGTCGCGGCGATACGCTCATGCAGTTCATCGGAAAGATCAGGGAGGGAGGTAAGCGATGTTCTTGCAACCTCAAGCAATGTGGCGTCATCACTCACGATGGCCAGATCATTGAGTGTATCTCTAATAAAGGCCGATGCAAGTTCATAGCCCCGTATGACCGTAGCAGGATGTATCTTCATCGAAATCAGTGATTCTGCCTCCCTGAGGAGTGCTCCTGTGAGTATCACCGTCTTTGTCGCACCATCCCCAAGTTCGTTCAGGTTCTCGATTGTGGATGCCAGCATCTTGCCTGCTGGATGCTCTATATCCATCTCATCGATGATGAGTGAACCGTCACATGTGACATCGACTTCACCATAGGAATCCACCATCATCTTATACGAACCCCGGGGACCAAATGCTGTTTTTACGGCGTCATGGAATGCCCTTATCACCGATATGTTCTCATCCAGCACTTTTTTTGGCTCTTCAATTTTGCGCTCCCTCGCTACCTCTGCGGCAATAGCCTGATGTATCTGGAACTCCTGCATCGCCCGCTGCGCTTCCTCTTCGAGCGTTTTTTTGAAATATCGTATCTTTTCTCTTTTATCTACAGCCATTGCTTCTCCTTAAATTTTTTTCTTCAGATACATCTCCAGCAATTCGTTGATGATGTCCCTGTCCTCATACTCAGGATTTATCATGGGCCTTACCTTATCGAGCTTTGTGATGGTATCTGTGTCAAGCAACACTGTTCGCTTGAGCGCGAGGAACGATAGATAATTTTCCCACTCTTCCTTCTCGACACGTATTCTTGCCTGTCCAAATTGCCTGACCACGAAGGTATCCCTTACAACTTTCGTCTTATCGTACCCAAACTCTGTTGGCTCATAGAGGACAGCATATTTCATGACGCCTCCAAGACGTAACCAGAGATCGCCGCCATCACGCAGCTCTTCAATGGTTGCAAGCTTTCTTCCATCGAGCTCAATGTCAAACGCAACAAGCGCATGTTCTGCAATCTGCGGATAGTCTCTGATCGGTGCGTACCCCAGAAATATCATCGATTCTTCGTTAAAAGCAGTCTCGATCGTGCACACACAGCTTAAGAGTTCTACAACCTGAAATGGTTCAGGACTCTCGATGCGTACACCCACCGCCAGCGTTGGATAGACACCCTTACCCATTGCTATCTCTTCAAAGTCAACTTTAAGAACCATAGTTAGGTAATTGTTTGCACGTCCTTATAAGCTTTGGGAATTGTTTATGTCCATGATCTTAAGGCATTCATTGAGAGACGTGCCACAGTATGCCATGCGTCCTTCCTGAATCAGATCAATATGATCACATATTGTAAGAAGATCGGTGTCGTTTGAAGCTATGAGGAACGAGGTTCCACACGTAGCTCTGATCTGAAGTATCACGTCTGCAAGTTTTGCTGCAGATTGAGCATCAAGTGCAGATGTGGGATCATCGAGCAGGATCACCTCCGGATCGCGGAGAATTGCCATCGATATAAGTATTAACTGTGCCTCACCTGCACTGATCTCAGATGGCAATCGATCATAGAGCGAGAGCACCTCCTCCTCACTAAATCCAAAGCGCAGTAAGACTTCCATAGCATTATCGATTGCTGCTTCCCGCAATTTATCTTCAGCGATAAAGGACTTCAGGTTATCGAAGATCGTACGGGATGGAATTAGACACGAGTCCTGACCAAGATATGAGATGTGAGTACGTGCACGAGCGATCGCCTCCAGACTATCCAGGCGATATCTTCCATCAGTGAATGTGAACTCGCAGTTACCCCTAAAATCTTTTGTCTTCTCATCTCCCCAGATAATCTTGAGAATCGTGCTCTTTCCAGATCCACTTACACCCACAAGCCCGTGTATCTCACCCCGCTGGATTGTGATATCAAGATCGTCAACCGCCCTGACATGCGTCGCTTCTTTGCTGTAGAGGTTTACCGGCATGGCATAGTACTTACATACGCCTTTAAGCCGTATGAGGGGCGCCCCTTCTGATCTTTGCGTGGGAGTTAATTGCGTGGATTGCACAAACATCTCTGGATCGACCCTGTCAAACTGCTCAATCTTTCCTTTATCGAGAAAAAGTATCCTGTCAGCGATACCTTCGAATATTTGAGGTCTCGATGAACTCATCATAACCGTGAGACCTGCAGCACGTATCGCACTGCAGATCATCGAGGTGGTTAAAGGATCAAGGAAACTTTCTGGCGAATCAAGGAGCATCAGGAGCGGGTCGAGTGCGATGAGTCTCCCAACTATTACCCGTTGCTTCTCACCACAGCTCAAATCCATACAGGCAAACTCCCTTCTATGTGTTATATTCATCATCTCGATGATCTCACGGGTACGCTCATCCCGCATCTCATATGGGAACTTTGCTGTTCTGAGGGCTTCGAGTATATTCTCCTCCACAGTTCTGAATGAGAAGAGTGCCTGTGTCTTCTGAAACATCAGTCCTACACGTCTTTTTATCGCGTCATGGATCTGTTTATCAGCATGCAGGTCTATATCGAGCAATTCCATCTGCGAGTGGCAGATCGGACAGGTGGGCTTTGAAGGTAACTCCACACGTTTACATCTTTCACAGAAACGTATGTGATAGCGTATCTCTCCTGCTACAGGTTCGTATCCCTCGACCCCTTTTATCAGATGTAGTAGCAGGCTTTTTCCAGCACCACGCCTGCCAGTGATACCAATGATATCCTGCTCATTGATCTCAAAATTTAAACAGCTAAGTAACTCTGTTTCATTCAGAACAAGTGATACATTTTTTAATTTAAGCAGTTGCATCTATCATTTAAAAACTTCTTCAATGTTGAATTTATCCAACCCCGCTTTCTTAAACCTCTTCCATTCTTCATCAGGGTCATAGTTCTTGTTCTTTCTGACATCATCCCATTCGTCGATATGATAGTGTTTCCACCAGCTTGATGGTTCTGTGAGTTTTCGCTCACTTGTACTCTTCATAAACTGCTTGAGCTGTTCAACCGCTGCCATTTTGAATCGTTCTATGTCGTTAAGCGATCCCCTGATGCACAGCGCCATCTTCATCATATCAGATGGTGCACCTGTCTCAGGATCTGTTACCACTCCCTGTATCTTTCGCTCCACAAGCTCAACACCCACCTCGGGAGCAATCTTCTCTGCAACCCATGGTGGTATCCATCCGGGAAGTACAAGATCATAGATTCCACCATCATCTTCCTCCACCTTACGCTCTTTCTTCTGCATCACCTGGATTCCCATCTTTTCTGTCAGCTCATCAAGCTTCTTCTGCCGTATTTCATCGAGTTCGTCGTCCATCAAAACCTCACAAAAATAAAAGAAAGAGGGGTATTACCACCCTCTATCGTCTGGCAAAACTTCTCTTTCCTGCTTACTGAACTTCTTTATGCTCAGGTCGTAGGGACACTTGACACGTTCCGGTGAAACCCATGGTGATGCAAGCACACCATTCAGGACGATAATAGAGCCGCACTTTGAACAGTACTCAAAGACGGTCTTTGCGATCTTCCTGTCAGGTGGCACGATGAACGCCTTCCCCGGCAGGTGCCACTTGCGCATTGTGTGTCCACAGGTTGGACACTTCACAATACATGGACCTGCTGCGTTTGCACCTTTGAGCTGGAACTTATGTCCAGGTGCGCCGTAGTCCTCTTCCCATGAGAGCCTCGGGTATGATGGATCCGGGTAGATCCTCACCTTGTGTCCCGCGATCTCTGTTTCTCGTTCTGGTTTGTCAACAGTCATTTAACATCCCTCCTTAGTGGTGCACCCTGCCCATCAGTATATCCAGATTCACACCTGGAACCTCTGTCACATCGGTTGGTCCTATGCAGACATCCTTTATAGCATGCGTGACTGCGTACAGCAGGTTCAACGGTAGTGGTTTCATGATCTGTGAAGGGATATTTTCCATTCCTCCCGCAAACTTCGTTATGTTGATCCTGCGGTCGATATCCGATGAGACGGGGCCAACCAGCGTTGTAAATGTTGGCTGGAGTCCGCAGAGTACGGAGAGCCATGAGTGCAGCGTCCCAGAAAGCTCGATAAAGACATCTGGTACACTATCAGGATCTGTTGTCATGTAGCAGTTCTTGCAACCATCGGTTGTAAGCTCGCAGACCAGTGCGACGTTAGCATCAGTCGCTCTTGCAACCATCGTAATCTCACCGATACCAAGTCCTGCCTTGAGATCCTCCATACATGACTTGAACCAGTGACTGTGTGGTCCCTCGCTGATACTCTTCCCTATAGCCTCACACCATTCGGGTGATGCAAATGTTAGTACCATTTTTAACTACCTCCTCAGTGTGCCGGTATAACGACGTCACGCTCACCTGCGGGCATAAACTCATGGACCGCTCCTCTTGCAACCTCTCTTCTTACGTGGGCAAAGTCAAAGAGTAGCGATGGATCTGCGAATGCTCCGTGTACGATCGGGTTGCATGAGTATCCATGTCCACAGAGGAAGTGTGGCCCATTGACGTATGCAGTGTATATACCAAGATGTGCGACTGACCAGTTGTAGTCTGGGTAGTTTGGACCTCTTAACTCAAGTGGACCTCCATACTCACCGATGAGGGTGTATGCATGGAATGTTCCCTGCTGGTGTGGACCATCGGATGCATAGAATCCGAGCCTGTTCCAGCCTTCCTTACAAAGCAGGAGACCGTGGTAGAATCCAGGCAGTCCAAAGGTTGGAGTTCTGCAGAAGTATGCCGTGGATGCACCTCCGACTGCTGAGATCAGAGCTGCGCGCTGGAGCCCTCCGTAGAGTGTTTCCTGAGCGATCGGCATCTTGTCAAAGTACTCCATACCGTACTTAACGATACCTTCAGTTGCAGTGTAGAGTGAGTCCATACTTGTTGGTGCAAAGTCAAGTCCCATGAAGTGGGTCATTGTATCAGCATCGAGTGTCCTGTAACAGAAGTCGTTGTCGATATCTGAGCAGTAGCCCTGGGTGATCATGACCTGTGTCCATCCAGATGAACCGCCTGCAAGGTAGTTGTGGAGATACCCGATATCATAGTATCCAGACCATGCCACACTCTCGAGGAAGACGTTCACTGGATCAAATGGATCCTGTGACTCAGGAGCTCGTGATGCCTGTGATATATCGGCTGCATATCCAAATGATACACCGCCAGGATTGTTTACCATCTTGGCACGCCTCCATGGCAACCTGTTACCCATGAAAATGTTATCTCCATGCTTAACCGTATAGACGAAGTCACTTGTTACTGCCTCACCTGCAGGGATTCTGTATGCTGAGAGGAACGCAAGTGATGCCTGCTGTCCTGTCCATCCTCTTGTTGTCCCGTGATCACCTATCATCGTGATAAGTGTCGGGATACGTGCAACCTCAAAGAGCTTATCACCGATCTGGTTCATGATCTGTGATGCCTGATACTCGGGGAAGAGTTGCCTCACATCGATTATGTACTGTGGATCGAGCACCTCGAGCATCGCCTCGTTGCCTGTTATAATCTTGACATAGGAGTCTGCAACAAGCCTTGGATCAGTCTCACCGATGTGTTCCATGATCAGTGAACCTGCTGCGATGTTGTGGTTGTGCATCTCCATGTACAGGTTGATCGAGTCAGGGGTAACCTCCTTACCGAATCGTCTCTCAACCGTTCTGTGGGCAAGATCCAGACCGAATATGTGTGTCCGCTGGACATCAGCCATCCACTGGTGGCAGGCTGCGTTGTTCAGGAAGTTTATCTGTTCCATCGAGAGACCATCGAAAGTCCTGCATGGTCGCTGCATATGCGTTGCGGTTATCTTCCACTTGACGTATGGCTTCTGTCCAAGCTCGATACCATGCCAGTGCAGGTGTGGTCTGTAGAGTGAGATACCACGCTGCTTCTCGATCTCCTTTGAGACCTTAACATATTCAAGCTTCTCTGGAACCTGACTGATACCTCCTGCTGGATACTCGGTTGTCTCTTCGCGTACATCTTCCACGCCAAAACCTTTTGCCAGTACCGACTCATTCATCGCACGCTGGTACGTTCCATACTCGTGCATCGCAAGCTGCATCTGTGTCTTCATCAGGCGGTGGTACCAGATCGACTGGGTTGGATCATCTTTAGCCTCGGGGGTGTCTCCCTGGTCCGGATGTGGAACACCTCTTCCGAAGAGGAAACCAGGACAGGTTGCAATATCACGTTCGGAGATCCAGAGTTCATCACATATCTGATCGACTTCTTCTCTTGTGAGTCCCCATCGATCACAGATTTCCTTCATCTCCTCGTCACTGATATCTCCTCCCTCTCTGGTAAATTCCATCCCAACAGCCACTTGCGGATTTCCCATGGTCTGGAAAACCTTCTTGAGCGCCTCTTCATCGTCATACATCTTCTCGAGAAGCTCTGCACGCTCGGCTTCAGTCAGATCGGCCCTGGTAGCTTTCAGGAGTTCTGCATTATCGGTCTGCCATGATCGTATCTTTCGCTCACAGAGCTTTGCAAGAAGTTCAGGATCAAGTTTAATTTCTTCTGCCATTCATATCACCTCACTTACCATTCAACTTATACGGTCCCATCCCTGCAAGGAACCTCAGCGCCTGTATCCTTCGCTTGACGACCAGTACTTCCCACTCAGGACCTGCAAGTACAGGATTTCCATCTGTATTCATGTACATGACGTTTCGCTTTGCCTTCTCTTCTTCAGGGAGTGTTGGACCGAGATCGACAGGTTTATCCAGCGGAATGCCGAATCCGTCCTTCACCTGCATGTAGTGTCCTGTTGAAGGATCGTATTCGATTCGTGCCATCGGATCAAAGAAGAGCCCGTTTTTGTCAAGCCTGGATGACGCCCCAGTACATCCGAACTGCCTGAATGCATCCCTCGCAGGATCGAAGCACTCGGCCTCGATGATGACACGAGAGACACCTTCCATCTCTCGCTCTCTCATCTCGAGCGTTGTTCGCGCAGAGTATGAAGCGCCATCGATCCCCCTGAATCGATTAAGATACATCCAGATTCTGGTATAAGGACCGATGAGCGGGTGTGTCAGTGAGTCACTCATCACCATTGTTGTGATACGATCACCAGCCTTTGCACCTGCATCTGCAGGGACAAGCTCTCGTATAGGATCGTCTGGCTCACCGATCTCCTCGAGTGGTGGGTGAACCGAGAGATAACGCTGTCCAAGCGCCCTGAAACCAAGCAGGTTCTGGAAGTCCTCATCTGTAAGCGTTCTCAATACCTCAAGTGGCCTGATTGGATCATAGAACTTCCTTCTGTTTTCGGGAACCATCGTGCTTCCAGGGTAATACTGACGCTGGTACTTTCGCTTTGCCATCCTTTCTTTGGCAGCTTCAACCTGCTGCTTTAAAATTTCTTCAGCACCCATTTTAGATCACCTCATTCAAACTTACTCTTTATCTCGAGCGCACCTTCCGCGATAGCTTCCATCGGCTCACGGATGATGTCGATCTCTGAGTAGACGTCACCGACAAACTCGGATGTCATCTCGGGTGTCCAGGTCTGTGTTCCAGCATCGATCGCAACTGCTGCTGCATAACATGGCATATAGTAAACCTTACCTGTCTTGGTGATGACGTGGTTTCCTGAGTAGAGACCCGGCGCTGAACCACCGTAGATCGTGTGCGAGAAGAACCCTGATGCAAGAGCTGTTCCCATCGAGACACCATATCCTGTGCATGGCAGTGCGGTTTCCATTTCCATCTGGTCATTGAAGTAATAGATACTGGTCATGACACCCTGTGCTGCCCTGGCTGAACCACAGTTCACGATGGTTGCTGCAAGCATACCAGAAGACAGGTAGGCATGTCTGAGATCCTCATCCACACTCTCATACATCTTGTAACCAGACGGGAAGGTTTTCTTCTCCTTTATTACGCCATCATCAATCATTCGCTCGACCGTATATGCAACGACATCTGCCATTGTACCGTTCTGCCCGCATTCCTTCAGTATATCTCGCACGAGATCGTTTCCATTGAAACCCTGGTACGCCATCGTCATTAGGTAGTGCCTGTACCATGGTCCAAGCATTTCACCCATCTCGACAACTGATATCGTCTCAAGGAGCGAACATAGGGCGGCAGCCTCAAGTGTTCTTGATCTTGTACATGCTGCAATATGGTTGATCAGCATGTTCCTGAGAGCATAGCCCGGGTTTTCATCCTCGATAACAGGCTTCAGCATCCATCTGAGTGATGAACCGTCATACTCAGGTGTCTGCGGGAATCTCCCATAGATGGCGGCATGGATGTATGGATATGTTCTCCAGTCAGCATCACAGACATCAACGCACGCCTGCTCAATGGCGTAAGCCACGTTCGTCAGTGCTGTCTGGTATTCAATACCACACCAGGCAAGCCTTGTTGGTGGCCTAACCAATAGATAACGCCCTCCCCTCAGTATCTGAACCTCGGTATCATCATCAGGTGCTGTCCTTAAAAGTTCCTCGACACGCTTGGCGATCTTCTCGATGTTCGCCATGATTTCATAATCTTCCATTGCTAGCCATGGCGTCCGCGGTATGTGGATATATTCATCCCCAAGGTGCCCTGACTTTATCTTATACTCTGCTTCTTCTGCATTCCAGAGAATGGTTCGGCAAAGTGTGTCTTTCACCTGCTGTGCGCCTGGGTTGTGAAGAGGAGATATTGCTTCGATTGGTACATCTTCCGCAAGGACCTCTCCACGGTCACTGTATAGACTAACCCTATCTTTTAAATATGGGTATGGCATGTAATTCCTCCACCATGTAATTACCCATCTACTATATATAATTATTGTTATTAGCATTCTTTTTTGTTCCACCCCGTAATCACATCCCATAACTTTATTAAACTATGTTATGTTCAGATTCGTTCAATAATACCTCCATTCCTCATAAAATCATGATTGAATTGGAGTCTTAATTAATAAAAAATTATTATAGCAATGTTATTATGAATAACCAGGTATCTATTCTATCGTTTTCTGCTTCAACATCGGATACATCCCATCTCTCAGCCTTTACCAGGGAACTTTCATCCTCAAACTTCCACAGGTCTTATAGGTAGAATATATGGCTTACCCCCATCGTTCCTGACAGCGACCTCAACGCCATAGACCGATCTTATGTTCTCAACGGTTAGCACATCCTCGGGCGTACCAACCGCTGCAATCTTTCCCCCGTGCATCATCGCGACCCTGTCTGCATAACGGGAGGCTAAATTGAGATCATGGATCGCCATTATCGCCAGGATTCCACGCTTTTTTGTGATCGTCTGTATTATCTTCATGACTTCAAGCTGGTGCTTAATATCGAGATTGGATGTCGGCTCATCCAGGAGGAGAACTTCCGGGTCCTGACAGAGTGCACGGGCAACCAGTACCTTCTGCCGCTCACCACCGCTTAATTCACTGAAGGTGCGAAGTGATAACTCCTCTATCCCGAGAAGTTCCACGGTCTCAAGAACCTTATCAATATCGCTCTCCGTGACTCGCCATCCGATATAGGGACGCCTTCCCATCAGAATCGTATCAAATACCGTGGCAGGAAAGCCTCCTGGAGCATGCTGCGGAACATATCCGATCTTTCTTGCAAGCTCTCGTTTATCAAGATCTCTCACTTCCATTCCATCAAGCATGACGCAACCGCCGTGTGGCTTCAGGATTGTGTCGATGCACTTTATGAGCGTGGTCTTACCTGTCCCGTTTGGACCTATGATACCGAAGAACTCTGAAGGCTCAATCTCGACCGTAATACCATCAAGTATCGTATGGCCTGGATAACTGAACGTGAGATCTTTTATCTTAAGCTTCACCAGTAACCACCCCTCTGCCTCATCAGAAGATACACAAAGAGCGGAACACCCATAAAAGCTGTCACGATTCCGACAGGAAGTATCACAGGTGCAACAATCGTTCTTGCAACCGTATCTGTAGCAAGCAGGAGCACCGCACCTGTGAGGCATGTCCCAGGTAGAAGAAACCTGTGATCAGATCCGATCATCATCCTTGTTATATGTGGGCAGACAAGCCCTATGAAACCGATCGTGCCTGTGAAAGCTATTATCGATGCTGTTATAAAGGATGCGATGAACATGCAGGTTATTCTGATCCGTTCAACCCTCACACCGAGGCTCTTTGCGGTCTCATCCCCTGCTCCTAAAGCATTGAGGTCCCATGACTTCAAGAGCAGATATGGGATTGTGACAAGAAGTACCATCGCGATGATCCCGATATTCCCATACGGGAACGATGATTCCCAGTCTGCCCTGCCGAGTGATCCAAACATCCAGTAAACCACTTCCTGAACCTCTTCTGCCTCTCCCATATACTGGAGTGAGGAGGTCATCGCAGAGAATAGATACATGATCGCAATACCTGCAAGCACCATCATCTCAGGTGAGGTTCTCTTTATCGAGAGCAGATAGATGAGTAACGCTGCGATCATCGCGAATATAAAGGCGTTTGCGATGATGAGATGTTCTCCTCCAACCAATCCAACCCCAAGTATTATCGCAAGCGATGCACCAAAGGATGCGGCCGATGCTATCCCTAAGGTATAAGGAGATGCAAGGGGGTTTTTGAGTATCGCCTGCATCACAGCTCCTGCAAGAGCAAGACCGATCCCTGCAAGGATGCCAAGCACGATCCTTGGAAGTCGCAATGTCCAGAGGATTGTCACGATCGTACCAGAATCAAGCTTTTCAGTTGGTGCAGGATTGAAACGATCAGGGAAGAACCTATGGAGTATCGCATCATAGGCAGCCTTTACAGATATATCGGCGGAGCCAAGCGTTGCAGCATAGCCCACAAGAAGTGGCGTGATCACAAGGAGTATGAGGACGAAGAGGATCCTCTGCCGGATAAAACTTCTGTATTCTTCTTTTACCTCTGATCTGCTCACTTTAGATCTGTTTCCTTTGTCCATTTTGCAACCTTCTCCATCTTTCCCTTCCACTCCTCAACCTCTTCCATCGTAAAAACATCGATCGATCCTCCCTGGACCCCGGAGACACCTCCCATTCGCCCCTCGATCCATCCCTCGATCTCCAAGTAGTATCTCTTAAGTTCATCCAAGACTTCAGGATCAGGGTCCCAGAGATCCCGTTCATAAGCCTCCAGTAGCCTTCTTCCCATCTCCTCAAGTGCATAAGGGTTGTTCTCCTCAAAGAACGCTCGCATATCATCATCAAGAATATACGTCCGGGCTATATCATCGAAGACCCAGTCATCCACCTCACGCGTGGTTGCCTGCCAGCCATAAACCCTTGTAACCTTGCCAGAGATCTCAGACGCCCCCCTGTATCCATGCTCCTTCATCCCCTCGATCCACTTTGGATTGAGGAGCTTTGTCCTCACAACCCGCTTTATCTCATCTTTGAGATCTGTCACCCGTACATCTGAAGGATCTCTCGTATCACCATGGTAAGCCTTAACCTCTTTCCCTGAAAGGGAGCGTGCAGCAACGGTCAATCCTCCATGATATCCGAAGTAGCAGCAGCATCCGAAGAGATCATGCTCATCAGTTGGGTTGGATCTGAAGGAGAGATCAACTGTTTTAAGCTGATTCAAAAGTTCCTCGTGTGATTCCTTACCATCGATTCCTTTTCCATAGGCATAGCCACTCCAGTAAACAAATACATCAGCAAGATCCTCTTCATCTTTCCATGCCGATGCATTGACCGCAAGGTTAACCCCTGCACCGTACGTCCCTGGCTTTGATCCAAATATCCTTGTTGCAGCACGCGACCACTCCTGTCCTGCGTTTGCCTGCGCCAGCGCATGCTTTCTAATAAAATTCAGCTCAGGGGGTTCATCAAGCTCTGAAACCCGTCTTATCGCCTCATCGAGAAGTTCAATGATCTGCATGAATGAATCTCTCATTATCCCGCTGATTCTCACAGTAACATCGATCCTCGGTCTTCCAAGCTCATCAAGCGGGATTATTCTGAACCCGTTGACCCTTCCAGATTCATCCCATTCAGGTTCAACGCCTATGAGGTAAAAGATCTGTGAAAGCTCCTCACCATCTGCCCATGTTATATCGGTTGAGAAGAGTATCATCCCGCAGTTTTCAGGAATCCTGCCAGTCTCACGCTCATACTTTTCTATTAAACCTGTTGCAAGCTTCCTTCCAACCCTCCATGCAGCCCTCGTGGGAATTCTTGTTGGATCGAGTGTGTAGAAGTTTCTTCCTGTGGGAAGCACATCCCACCTGCCCCGGGTTGGAAGTCCGGAGGGTCCTGGTTCTATGTAACCTCCGTCAAATCCATGAAGAAGATTATCGATCTCATTTTTGCAGCGATCGATCCTTTCTGAGATGTCTTTAACCTGGGGAGCGATCACGTCATCTTTACCCTCAAGGATACCTGATACAGCCTCCCTGAGACGATCCCGATCATTATCAAAGAGCTTCTTCACATCCTCATCGAAACGTATCATCGATGTTATAAGCTCAACCTTCATTTCCCCCTCTGGAACTTCTCCGAATATGTGGAGCCCCCTGTTTATAAGCGATCCTTTTATCCTCGAGATTGCATCATGTGTTATTTTTACAACCTCTTCAAATGCCATCTCCTCAGAAAATCCGATCTCATCACCGAGATTCGCCTCATCGATCGCCTCAAGTAACAGATGCTCAAGTGCATGCGCCCTTGCATGATCTCCCACCTTTGCAAGCTCATACTCTCCCAGAAGCTGCTCAAGCTCATTTAGTTTTCCATACGTTCCGCTTGCGGTCATCACAGGGAGCATATAATCTACAAGTGTCGCATACGACCTTCGCTTTGCAACGATACCTTCCGAAGGGTTATCAACCGAGTAGATGTAGAGGTGGGGCAGACTTCCAATCGCAATATCCGGATAACAGCTTCCTGAAAGCCCAACAGACTTTCCTGGTAGAAACTCGATGTTTCCGTGCGTGCCGACGTGCACGATTCCGTCCGCACCCCAGACCCTCTCAAAAAACCTGTATGTCGCAAGATACTGATGTGTTGGTGGAACATCTGGATCATGGAGGATCTTACAGACACTTCCATCACATCTTGCACCATAACATCCCCGCTTTGGCTGGGTGCAAACAAGCACATTCCCAAGATCAAGCCCGGTTATAACGATTCTGCCATCATATACCATCGCATTCCCTGGAGGTGTGCCCCAGCTTTCGATCATCCTCTCCCTAACATCAGCGGGGAGTCCATCAAACCATGACCTGTAATCTTCTTCATCAAGAAGGTAAATCGCACCACCTTTCTCAACGATCTCATCAACAGATGTCCACCTGAAGTCTGATATTGCCTTTCTATCCATTATCCGATCTATAAGCTCTCTGCCATCAGCTGGTATATCTTCTATCGAGTAGCCCTCTTCTTTCATCCTTTTCAGAATCCTTACGACGCTCTCGAGTGTATCGAGGTTTGATCCTCCACCAACGTTTGCCTCAAGCCCTGAACATGGATTGTTATGAAGGATGAACACGATCTTTCGCTCTATTTTTGGTTTTTTCCTGAGATTGACCCACTTCAAAACCCTATCTGCGAGATGAGAAACTCGCTCTTCTATCGGAGAGAAGCGTTCAAATGTCCCTCCTCCTATCTCCTCTCTCACCCTTGAACCTGCAACAAGTGGCTCTATTATCCCCTCAAACTCGGGCATGACAACCGACCATACAAGCTCACCACCAAGCCCATGTTCATCATCCTGCCACTCATCCTCACTTCTATGATATACGATCACACCCTTTATGATCGGGACGTCCATCTCTTCCAGAATACTTCTATCACCAGTATGTATCAGGAATGAGGATTGGAGATCGATCAGGAGATCTATGATGGGTTTGCCATCTCTCATAAAGTAATCGTTAATGACGTCATGGTTCTCCCTAATTCCAAGCTCCTGGTTTGGAAAGCCCCATGAGAATACCGGAATGACGTTGATCCCTCGTTTTTCCAGTGCCTCAATGATGGCATCTTCAAGCTCCGGATTCTCCATGACAAGGTGAGTCTTGTAGAAGATCAATCCAGCAGTTGGATTTCTCCCCATCCGCTCCTCTCCATACCACTCGATATAATCCTCGATCGAGTAGAAAGGAACAGGAGACCTGGGGTGATATATCCCATCCCACGGCGTCTCTGCTGGAGGTTCAACCTCAATATCGATCCCGAAGAACTCCTTTGCGATATAGGTAAGAGCGTTTTTATGGTTCTCGATCCCACCGTGTCTCAGGTAACGGTAGATCATACCTACCTGCCTGGCACTCACTCTTGAAGAGAGGAAGGAGGCTGTGTAGCCAAAAGATATGATAAACTTATCCTTGACCTGGGATAGAATCTCATCGAGCGTCCCGTCGAAGCCTGAGTGCAACACAAGGATTACATCAGCTTCATTCTCAAGGTAATCGAGAAACTCACCCCGCTTTCTTGCATCCTCAAGATCCTTCAGAGATTTGAGGTTCATCTCAAGAAAGTCAAGCTCACGTGCAGCCTCTGCCATTGTTGCAATGTACCCGCTCCACATGATGCATCCAATCTTCATGATACACGACCACCCATCGAGTAGATCTCTGTCAGAAGTTCCTGCTCAGATGAGACAATATCGTGGACTTCCCTCCCTGAAAGGCGATCAAGCGAAAAATACCGTCCTCCTGCATGATCTGCGATCTCTTTACAGTACCCAAGCTGCATCTTCACAAACGAACTACCGGTGGATTCGGTATCAAGAATAACCACATGAATACCGGAAGATCTTGCTTCTTCTGCAATCGCAACGAGTTCTTCTCTTATCCTCTCAGATCTACCTTCCACGATTGGAACATTTGCCCTGCCATCCGAGATTAAGACCATCATCGAGATCGTCTCTTCATTCTTTCGCTTCTCACCAAGAAGGAGGTTCAGGCCCCTCATGAGTCCTGCACCAAGTGGTGTCCTCCCACCGGTTGGAAGCGTTCTGAGCCTTTCAAATGCAAGATCGACACTTGAAGAGAGTGGAAGTAGCACATCTGCACCATCACCTTTGAACGCAACCATTCCAACCCTATCTCGTTTTTGATAAGAATCCATGAGAAGCGACATGATGGCACCCTTGGCGCTCTCCATCCGATTTGAGGCGCCCATCGAGCCAGAGGCATCTACCACAAAGAGGGTTGCGGTTGAGACCTTCCCGACCCTGATCTTTTCCCTGATATCCTGATTTTTGAGGATGATGGCATTTTTTCCGGGGGTGCTGACACCACGATCCTTCTGGTATGGTGCAGCAGCGCGGATCGTTGCGTCTATAGCGATATCGGTGGGCTTTCCCCGTGGCATGGTGTGGCGAGCATAACGACCACGATTGAAACGCGCAAGCGATGGAATCCGTCTGCCAGATGTCTTTCTGCGATATAGCCTGTCCTGCCTCTCTTTTGGTCGCACGCTGCTAATATCGATTGGATCCCCTATCTCAAAGACTGACTCAGACTGCTCCATCTCTGATCTCTCATCCCCATCATCAGGTGGATTTTGCGGCTCCTGTTGCTGGTTGTGCTCGTGATCCTGCTTATGTTCATCCTGATCCTTCTTCTCTCTGCTCTCCTGCTTTTTTTCTTCCTTTTCATTCTTCTCCTTCATCATATCATCGAGCTTCTCGGTATCAAGCTGTGGCGGCTCAAAGGGACGCTTTCGCATTCTGTGTGGCAGTGCAAGTTCCATCGCCTCTTTTATATCATCGAGCGTGACCTCCTGACGATCATCGAACGCTGCAATCGTCTTTGCGGTTCGGGTTATCACAATCTCGGCACGATGTGTCTTTACACCAAGCTCGATGCACATCCTGGCAGTTGTTCTGAGAAGGTCATCAGAGATTTTAACCTCAGGAAGGCGCGACTTTGCTAAAACAATTCTCTCGCTCAGCTCAAGCTGCTGATCCTTAAATTTTGCTATGCATTCATCTGTATCGGTTTCAAAGCTTTCTGCAATCTTTACAATCTCAACGCGTGAATCAGCATCATCCAGACTCTCAACATTAACCTGCAATCCGAATCGATCAAGGAGCTGTGGTCTGAGCTCACCTTCTTCAGGGTTCATCGTTCCGACCAGGATAAATCTGGACGGGTGAGCCACAGAGACCCCTTCTCGCTCGACGAGGTTAACACCCATCGCGGCTGCATCCAGAAGAACATCAGCGACGTGGTCATCCAGAAGGTTCACCTCATCGATGTAGAGGATTCCACGATTTGCGGCTGCCAGTATTCCAGGCTCAAGTGCCCGTATCCCCTCCTTGATCGCTTTCTCTATGTTAAGCGTGCCAACAACCCTATCTTCGGTTGCGCCAAGCGGAAGATCTATGACACGGGCTCTTCTCTTTATGCTTTCAAGTTTTTCGCCCCCCTTCATACGCCCATAGCAGATATCACACATCTCTTTCACGTCTCTGGGATTACAGTTAAAAGAACAGCCGTTTACGACCTCGATCTCAGGAAGCAGTTCTGCAAGCGCCCGTACTGCCGTGGATTTAGCAGTTCCCTTCTCGCCCCTGATCAGGACACCACCGATCTTTGGATTGATGGCGTTCAGGATCAGTGCTTTCTTCATCTTCTCCTGCCCCACGATCGCGGTGAAAGGAAGTATCTTTCTTTCTATATGGTGCATTCCAATCATCTCCTTATCTGTACAGTTCGTATCACAATGTCGCTCTCCTGAAGAGATAACTACAGATCGTAAGTACGATCACAGCCCCCACTGCAAGCATCACAATCTCCCCTATCACCGGATTGCTTCCACTCAGGAGCGCTCTCGCGTTATCGATAGCATAGCTTACCGGATTCACCGATGCCACCATCTGGAGCCAGTCTGGCATCTTATCATAGGGCATCAGAGCTGTGCTTGTGAAAAATAGGGGCATACTGATCATGCTGTTTATCGCAGCATATCCATCGTGGTCATCAACCGCAAGTGCGATGGTTGTTGCAATCGAGGCAAAGAGTATTCCAAAGAGGAACAGGACAACGTAGGTTAAGAGAACGCTCTTCAGGCTGTAGATTGTAATTCCAAGCAAGACTGCGACACAAAATATCACAGTTGCCTGTATAATGCCCCGAAATGTTATAAACAGGATCGTGCCAAAGAGATAACTCTCTCTCGGTGGAGGCATGGCAAAAAACTTATTCAGAAATCCCAGTACTTTATCAAATATTACGAGGTTTCCGCTCTGGAGAGCTGCGAAGAGTACACTCATCACCATGATACCGGGAGTGAGATACTCAAGATAATTATCAGTGAATGTCACAGGGAGTGTAAGCCCAACAAATATGAGCCATGCCGCAGGGGTCACCAGATGTGAGAATACCGTCACCTTTCCGCGGATCCATTTAACGAGATCTCTCTCAAAATAGTACCATGTTGCATTCATCGCCGTCGCCTCAGCATCGTTCTAAATTTATAGCCATCAAAGACACTCTCTTCTTCGGGTGTTGTGACTCGATCTATGAAGACATCGTTCAGCGACGTTTTCTCACCCTTCATCTCACTCTTCAGCCGTTCTGGTGTGTCAAGGGCAACGATACGCCCGTGATCGATGATCGCCACGGTGTCACAGTACTCGTCTGCTTCCTCCATGTAATGGGTTGTCATAAAAATCACGATGCCCTGCTCCTGCAACGATAATATATGCCTCCAGATCTTCGTTCTCGCTGCAACATCAAGACCAAGCGTGGGTTCATCGAGAAAAAGTACCTCTGGTTCATGTACCAGTGCCTGTGCAAGCTCCAGTCTCCGCCTCATACCACCAGAATATGTCCTCACCAGATCATCAGAACGTGCGGTCAGTTCCATCAGTTCGAGCACCTCATCCACCTTTCTGGATCTATCAGCGATACCATAGAGCTTTGCGTAGAGGAGTGCGTTCTCCCTGCCTGTCAACTTGATATCAAGCGCCATCTCCTGAGGCACATAGCTGATCACTTCCCTCACTTTTTTTGGCTCTCTTGCAACATCATACCCACAGATAGTGGCATTACCCCCTGTCGGCTTCAGAAGCGTCGATAATATTCGTACAATTGTGCTTTTTCCAGCCCCATTTGGACCCAGGAGTCCAAATATCCCGTTCTCAACGTGCAGACTGACGTGATCGACCGCACAAAGATTCCCGAAGTACTTGGTTAAGTCATTGACTTCGATCATATTGATATAAAGATAAAAGGAAAGCACTCAGCTTTCCTGTGGTGGATAGACGAACACTCCATTATCGACAAGGCTCTCATCAAGCCCCTGGAACTCTCTCAGATACTGTCGATGAGCCATTTCTGGATCCAGATCGGTGAAGAGATCAGGGTAGAACCACTTTGCCATGTATCCGATACCTATGAAGTGCCTCACACCACCGAGAATCGGGTTTGCGATTATGTAGACCGTTTGATTCTGCACTGCTGTGACGTTTGCAAGCTCAGGTCGAGCCATGATCTCATCCCATATCTCTGAAAGCTCACTTACGTCACTCGTGTCATAACCCCCCTCATCCTTTGCAGCTCTGATGATAATCTCAGGATCCCGCTCCACGACCTCTTCCTGATCCACGTCGGGATAACCGCTAAGATCGTCAAAGATATTCTTACCTCCGGCATACACGACCTTCTCGTGCCACCCTGCCCCTATTCCTGCGGTGTGATATGGCCTCCACGCCTCAAAGTAGACCTCTGGCCGTTCATTCTCTGGGATATCCTTGACCCGATCCCTGATCGTTTCCATGTAACCATCGTAAAATCTGATGAAGTTATCGGCATCACTCACATGATTGAGAATGTATCCAAGCTCTGCCACTTCACGTATGTAGCTTTCTGGCTTATAGCAGTCGAGACGAACCACTGTAATCGCTGGATCGAGTTCCTCAAGCTTATTCTGAATCTCATCACAGTAGCTCACAGAGCACGTCCCGTAGAGGAATACGAGATCCGGGTTGCAGCTTACCACACCTTCATAGTCTGGTGACCATACTGACCCTACATTTGGGTAGTCGGCAAACTCAGGGAAGAAGATCCCATCCCTAATCGTGTATTTACCAACGCCGACTATTTTTTCAGTTGCTCTGAGTGATCGCATCGTCTCAACCGTCTCAGAGTTGAATACGACGATTCTCTCGATGGGCCTGGGTATCGTCACCGTCCTGTCAGCAGAATCAAGAACCGTTAACTCCTTCTCTCTTCCAAGTATAACAAGCTCGGTCTGGATTATATCAAGCACATTTATATTCCCATCGTACTTTGCATCTGCTAAATCCACCTCATCCTCGAGCCAGCAGATCATCCGTGCGATCTTTGTGACATCCCGCATATCGATTGTATCATCCTGGTTTGCATTGCCATAGATGCCCAATGTGAAATCATCTGATGCCGATACTGGCACAATGCTCAGAAGCGTAACAGACGCAAGGACTATCAAAGTTGCCATCGCTAAACTACCAATCTTATTCAGATTCATTCGCCATACCTCCTTACTTCATTCAAATTAAATAAAAACCGGGATTCCGCCCGGATCGTCTTTTTTAGCTTCATTTCTCACATCTCGGGATAAACGAACGTGCCGTGTTCCTCCACATCGAAGTCTATGTGCTGGAATTCAGTTATAAATTCTTGCTGTATCTCCTGTGGATCCATATCTTCGAAGAGATCTGGGTGGAGCCATTTTGCAAAGTATGCACTTGCCAACATGCCACTCGCTCCACCAACTACGAAATGTGGAAAGTTTATTATGTAAACCTGTTTATTCGTCACTGCGTTGACCTCAGCGAAATTAGGAGAATTCAAGAAATCCGCGCTAAATGCTGCCATTGCTGATGTATCGTCGATGTCATAGCCACAGTATGTATTTCCTGCTGCAAATATTGCAACGTCAGGATTTCGGTCTATTATCCACTCTGGATCTATTTTATTGTAACCAACGGCGCCTGGTAGTTCATCTCCCAAATTTTTTCCTCCTGCCAGTCGAACCAATGCACCTCTATACTCGGCATAGATTGCGGTGGTTGTAGATCCGGGTGTGTATGTGGCGCCGAAGTATACCAGCGGTTTTTCATCCTCTGAGAGTCCGGCGGTTCGTTCCTCGATCGTGTCCCGCCATCCATTGCGCCAGTTGATGTACTCCTCTGCTTCCTCCACCTTATCGAAGATATACCCGTACTTCATTGTGTTCTCTGTAAATTGCTCCATCTTTACATCCAGGGCTATAACAGGAATGCCCGGGGTTTTCGTCCTGTCATAATATTTCTCTTCATCACTGATCACAAGATCCGGTCTCAGCGTGTTTACCACTTCATAGTCAGGCGATTTAAGTAGGCCGACATTTGTGCAACCGACGAGGAGTTCAGGGAAATAAGCCTCGCTATATCTGCACTTGCCTGGTGTGACGAATCGATCACTGACACCAACGATTCTATCCGCTGCACCGATTGCGCGCAAGGTTTCGTAGACGTATGCGTTATGTCCATGATACACAAAGCTCTCTACCGGCTCGGATAGTGTTACTGTCTCTCCGGTATCATCGATTACCGTCAGAGTTTTATCTCTCCCCAGAATGGTCAGCTCGGTCTGTGTTACATCTTGCATGTTGATCCTGCCATCATACTTGGCATCCGCAAGTTCTTGTTCGGTCTCTGTATTCGAGGATGATGAGCTCAGTGTACGTCACATCCTGCATGTTTATTGTGTCATCCTCGTTTGCGTTCCCGAAGATTCCGAGGGTGTAGTCTGATGCAGCCGCCGGCGACGTCAGCAGCAAAGTCATGGTTATTCCAAGTAATATTGCGTTCGTTTTCATGTTCGTTGCCTCCTTTTAATCATATCAACTCTCCAGCGGTAGATACACGAATACACCGTGCCCCTACTTTCCATCCGGATGCTTCTCCGGATGATATACGAATACACCGTGCTCGTCCAGATCGTAGTCTATCCCCAGAAATTCTGTCAACCATTCCTGATGGATTGCCTTTGGATCCAGATCCTCGAATAGCTCCGGATGGAACCATTTTGCAAGGTATACTTGTCCGATGAACCAGCTCCGCCACACCATTGAATCACCATGCAGTAGATAGACTTCTTCATTCTCCACTGCGTCCATGTTCTCAAATACAGGGAGACTCATGAACTCTTCTCTGAACGCTTTTGCTTCTGATATGTCATCTACGTCATAGCCAAAGGTATGAGGGGGCCACCCTGATTGCACGAATATGATAGACGGATTCTCCTCAAGCACCCACTCAGGGTCCACCGTGATCCAGCCACCTGGAAGATCCCCGGCGATATTGATGCCGCCTGCCATCTTGATCATCTGATTTGCACCCTGGTTGGCATTACCGTACGTCTTCCATTCTTCGTTGTATTTATAGGTGCCAAATACTCGTGGCTTATCCTCTTCTGTCAGCTCTTCTGTTCGATCTTTGATCAGATCTGTGTAGCCTTCGTACCAATCAATGTACTCTTCAGCTTCCGTCCTCTTATCAAGGATGTACGCAAGCTTTTCCACCGTTTCTGTGTATGTAAGTGGACTGGTGCAGTATGCGCCAATAACAGATATGCCGGTTCCCTCAAGTTGCTCTGCAAGCGTCTCAGTTTTGCTACCGGATGTAATCGTGAGGACGAGATCTGGCTCAAGCATCAGTATGCTCTCAACGTCTGGCGCCCACGTGGAGCCAATGGAGGGGAGTTGACTTAACTCAGGGAACAATAACTCTGCCGACACTATGGTGGAGCTCACACCGACTACTTTGTCCTCTGCTCCAATTGCTTTGATAACTCCGGCTGTCGCGTGATACGAGACGACCATTCGTTCTACCGGCTTCTCGACCGTCACGATTCTATCGACTTCATCTATGAGTGTAAGCTCCTTCTCCCTCCCCAGAATGATCAGCTCAGTCTGGATTATATCAAGCACATTTATATTCCCATCGTACTTCGCATCTGCTAAATCCACCTCATCCTCGAGCCAGCAGATCATCCGTGCGATCTTTGTCACATCCCGCATATCGATTGTATCATCCTGGTTTGCATTGCCATAGATGCCCAATGTGAAATCATCTGATGCCGATACTGGCACAATGCTCAGAAGCGTAACAGACGCAAGGACCATCAAAGTTGCCATCGCTAAACTACCAATCTTATTCAGATTCATTCAGTAATTCCTCCGTTCCTCTTAAGGTTAAAATAGAATCAGGTTCTTAATTAATAAAGTTTTTGATATTAGTAATATTAGATAAGATCAAAAATTGTTCAGTAAAACTACCTTTCTTCAAGATCAGCACTTTATCCGTCTGTTTTCTTCCACCAGATCATCGCAGACTTTATTTCATTCTTCAAGTAGAACGCACCGTCTTCTTCGACCAGATTCGCTGAGAGATAGGTTCTTATCACTTCCTCTGCTTCTGGCGTTGATACACCAAGATTCTCCTTCCATTCCTCTATCGCCTCATTTAGACTTGAAAATCGCTCTTTGAACTCGGTCTTTGAGATCTCAACGTTTGCATAGATCCCCATCTCATAGAGGATGTTGTAGAGATAGATGTAATCAGGCCTTGCTCGAAATTCCTCACCGTACAGCCTGGGCCAGAGTTCACTGTAGCCCTTCATACGACCTCCTGCAAAGTCAAATAGATAAACAGATCGTCTTGCAACCCTGTTCATCTTCGAGAGTGCTTCTTTCATATCCAGCATCGCGAGCGAGTAGGATGCTATCACAAGATCGTGCTCATCAAGATCGACTCCAGGGACGATATCCTCCCATCTCTTGTTTATGCAGGTTATATTTTTCAATCCCTCACTTCTTGCATTCTCCTTCAGACAGACGAGCATCCCACTGGAGGGCTCTACGACCGTTACATGTTTCACCCGCTTTGCAAGTGGAATCGTTAGCGTGCCAGGTCCTGCACCAATATCAAGTACAGTGTACGCTGGATCGATATCTAACTTCGATATCATCTCCATCGAACGATTATTACGTTTCACCGCTTCGTTATATCGCCTGGCTCTTCTGTTCCAGAATGCTGTCATATTCTCACGACATCTTCTCAATGAACTATTCTCCATCGCTTCCATCCAGCGTTTGTTCCAGTCTATGGCTCTGATCATACCACCTCCTTTCCTGACACGAGCAGCTTTGTATAAGGGTGCTTTGCGTTATTGAATATATCTTCCACATCCCCCATCTCAACGATCTTACCACCATACATCACCGCGATCCTGTCGCTCATATACCGCACAACCTCAAGATCATGCGATATAAAAAGAAGCGTCAGGTTAAGCTCACGTTTTAGATCCTGTATCAGATTCAAGATCTGCGCCTGAACAGAGACATCTAAGGCGGAAGTAGGCTCATCTGCAACGATAAAATCAGGATTTAGAGCAAGTACCCTTGCAAGAACGACCCTCTGATTCTGTCCACCGCTCAACTGGTGTGGATAGCGGTTTGCATGCTCAGGACTCAATCCCACCTTTTCCATAAGTTCCTGAACCTTTCCCTCAATCTCACATTTTTCCACCCTCTGAAGCTTCAATGGCTCTGCAATACTTTCTTTGATCTTAATTCTGGGATTCAGCGATGCATCGGGATCCTGAAAGATCATCTGCATCCTGGGTCTGAAAGTTCTAAGCTCTTTCTTATTCAGTTTTAGTATATCTATACCATCGAAGAGGACTTTCCCAGCGGTTGGTTCAATGAGCCGCAGGATGGATCTCCCGAGCGTTGTTTTACCGCATCCACTCTCCCCCACAAGCCCGAGCGTCTCACCCCTCTTTATACTGAAATTTACATCATCCACGGCTTTTGTGTAACGCTTTCTTAATATTCCTGAAGAAAAATACTTGCTGAGGCCTTTAACTTCAAGCATACAGGAAACACCTCACAGCACGTCCATCCTCTAATTTAACCATCTCAGGATGCTTTTCCCTGCATATCTCCATCGCATAATCACATCTCGGGTGAAACCTGCATCCCTGTGGCGTATCGATAAGCGACGGACTGATACCTCTTATCGGTTTTAGACCTCTTTCTGGAAGAGAGTTCAGTAGTCCTTCTGAGTAAGGGTGCAGCGGCTCACTGAATATAGAATCTACACTGGCATGTTCAAGAAGCTCTCCGGCATACATCACAGCAATATTATCACAGATCTCTGCTGCAGCCCCGAGATCGTGTGTTATGAATAGCATCGATCTTTTAGCTGTCACT